>WJIN01000267.1 GCA_014730295.1 Promethearchaeota archaeon
AGATAATCCATAGAGACATAGCATTTTGTTTAATTGCTCAAAACCTTGAAAGGAAGGAAAACTATGATTTTAATCTATTAAAAAAATTTTGCGAATTAAATTTAAAGAGTTTAGTACAAAAAATAGAAAAAACTTTCAATTCGGGGGATTATTTTCATGTTGAAATGATAATTGATCCTGTAATTAATCTGTTTGAAGATTATGAAAATAATCTCACTATATGTATACATATGGGATTCAATTACTATTATGATCCAAAGAGAAAAAAAATGAGCGATGATTGCGACGCAAGTATTGTATTATCTACTATTAGTGAAATAGCAGGATTTATATATTTCAAACCAAGAGAAGATGTTAGTATTAACCCATGGGAAAATTTCAATGATAAATATCTTGACAGAAGTCTCTTAGATGATATTAAAAATCTTGATTTCCTTAAACTTATGAGAGAATTTAATGCGAAAAAATTTTTTGGGGGAATTTGTCAAGATAGTAGTTATGTAGAAGCTGAAAAGAAAAAGCTTTATCCTGATGTACATGTAATGAGATTCAAATCAAATCCTCTTGAAGAAAGTGGGTTAGATCGCTATATATGGTTTGAAATAACTGAACTCCAAAGTAAAATCCCCTTCATAAAGAACCGTAGATTTATTAATAAATCAATAATTTATGGTCTTTTTCCAAAGGAAGAGGTGATTTTAAAATCGAAGACAGAAAAATCGAAATTAGAGCATTTGTATATAAGGGCAAAAATATTAATTAAGAATAAAAAATTGGAGGAGGCTTTAACCATAATAGAAAAAGCTTTAAAGATAGACCCTAATAATGCAGAATTAATTAGTACGATGGGATTTATTCATCTCAAACTAAATTATAAAAAGAAAACTGAAGAAGAAGTCTTAACTCTTTTAAAAAAAGGTGTAGAAATAAATGAAAAATCACCGCTTACATGGTATTATTTGGGTATCGGATATTATAAAAGAAAAAGATATAATAAAGCTATTGAATGTTATGAAAAAGCAATCGAATATAATCCAAACCATAAAGAGGCTTTTAAGGATATGGCAAATTCTTATATAGCTAAGGAGGAATTTGAATTAGCTCATTTAAATATAGAAAAGGCTCTTAAAATTGATCCAAACTATAAGGAGGCTTTTAATGTATTAGTGGTGTTAAAAGTATTAGAGTTAAAAGAAAGTAAAGAATAAACTTAAGAGTCTAATAGGGCTATTAAATCTTAATCAGCGCGCAGTTTTAAGCATTTCTGTTTTGATGATAATAAAAAGATGAAGTTCGGTATAAATCCTCAAACCTCTCAATAATTTTTTTTATTATTTTTTAAAATTATGGCCATTAAGATCGCAAGTTTCGGTTTTATAAGGAAAAAAAAAGAATTAAATTCCTATAAAATAATTGAATCTAAGCTATTTTTTTGAAACCCTCTTTTTCATTTAGATCAAAATGTTTATTCATCTTAAGAAATTGATTGATTGATTCTGCTGGATTCAAATGTAGAACTTTCACACTAAGACCAGACCGCTCAAACTGAGGATCAGCATCCTTTTGAATAATATTAATCAAGTCTTTAAGAATTTTTATCTTGATTTGATTATTTCGAAATCGAATCTCATCCCCTATTTTATAATAATAACAATCATTCTGGAACAAACAACACATAGGTATCCCAATATTAGTCCTAATAGGAGAGGAGCATTCTTCAATACAATAATTATGAACACCATATGTGTGAAGACCACTGTAAAATTCATCAGCATCCTTTTTAAATTTTTCCTTATAGTCACACTTTTCATCTTCGAAACATTCCAAACAATCTGGATATTCATCACATGTCCGAAAGTCCCAGAACTCAGTATTGTCAAGAAATTGTAATAGCTCTTTCACATATACAACATGATTTTCATCATTATAACACCTCTCAAGAAGGTTTTCGGTATATTTTTCTAATCTCGAATCTATATAATCAACCATTTTTTATCCGTCATAAGTTAATAAAAAGTTAATAAAAAGTCAATGTCAATACTTTATATAAAAAGTCTAAAAAAGCGGATTTATATTTCAATCAAATATATGAATGAAATAATTCTTGATAAGGAAGATCGACCAACAAATATTCCCAACTGGTCAGTTTAGGTTACATTGTTGGCTATGATTTCAACCAGACCTCTTTTTTAAAGCATGATTGTTCTTGAATTATTGCTGTTGTCCTCATTTTAAAATTTTAATTTGAGAACTTAAGTTAGAAAATAATTGTATTTTAGCTATTTGTTTTCTTTCTCTACCATTCTCATGATGATTTCTTTTAAAAATAGATCAACTTGATTACTAATTTCTGGAAAGAAGATTAATCATCAATTTGATTTCGTTATAAGCTTTTTTGTAATTGGGATGAGCAAGGATTTGTGCGATGGTTCTAAATATAAGGAGGTGGTTTTTAAGAGTTAACAAGGCTTTTTCCAGAAGATCTGGTCTAGTTAGGATATCTTCATTAATATTAAATGATTTTACTTTGTCACATTCATTCCAGAAATCGTTTTTATCATCTAAAACGACTCCGTCTAAAAAATTTACTAATATGCCTCCCATTCCAGGTCTAACATCATGATGCGTGTAATCCACATTCCATTCGGCACCGTCGCAATTAACCCTATAGCTGAAATCAACCCATAATCCGTTATCATTTGCTATAGAAATTGAATCCCCTTCTTTCCTGAATAGATTAATATACTCTGCTGTGAGCCATGATGCATCAGTTTCTTTTTTAAACTTTTTTGCTTTTTGATATAGAATTTGTAATTCTTTAAGAACAATTTTGGGAGATCCTGTATACTGAAGTTCGATGATTCCTCCATCTCCATAATCCTCGCTCAGAAATTGAATGGAACCATGCCCAACACCATTTATAAGTACAAACAATATGATATGACTCCTGTTATTAGACTATATAAAAAGTAAAATTCATTATATATAAATTTAAATTTCTCCGAAAAAATTTATAATACTTTTAAACAATTTTCAATCTTAATTTTTTAGATTTATTATTTTTTGTTTATATTTAAATAATTTAATTTTGTTAGGTATAATATATTTAAGACAAAAAAGTGAAGTGAATCATAATTTCTACCGGGGCAAGTATATTTCTTAATGGAAAGTTAGTATGTTTTACCGTCTATGATGGGCAACCTTTTAATTTAGGGGAGGAATTAACACATATATCCTCGAATTGGAGAGGTATTTTTAAAGTCTGTAAGGATCACTATATTTTAGGGATGCATCCAGATTTCTGGGTGAAAGATCCTCAATTTGTTTATAGCTGTGCTTCCAAGCAAGTGAGGGAACAGTATCCAAATCTTTTAGACCAAAAGTTAGTAGAAGAATATAAAAATGGGAACACAGAATTAATCTTTAGGAAATTTGATTTAACATTACCAATATGGTCGAACGAGCCTTTTACTCCCTATTTTCATTCTGATGAAAATTATCAATATAATCATTATAAAGATCAAGTATTTGTAAGATTACCATATACTAATTTCCCGTGGGTCCCTCTGGAGTCCTTCCGTTCAAATGATAAAGTTTTAGAGGATATATTTTTTGATATGGCAGGAATTTTAGATTTTGATGAATGGACTCACGAGTTATATTCGAAACTTAAAGAAGAAGGTGCTCAGAGTAGCGGAAGACATTTTATATTGGCAGCGAAAAAAGCCACAGAACTTATTCCCGATGATCCCAATAATTGGTGGAATTATGGAACAGCATTAGAATTATATGGAAAGAAAGAACAAGCGAAAGAGATGTATAAAAAGGCCGCTGAATTAACTCCAAATAATTATGTGATCCGAAAAATATTAGGAGAGCAATTCAAAGGTCTTAAAGAGGGTGATGTAGAAGTATTGAAGGAAATTGAATCGATCACTGGAAAAGAGTTTATTGAAGTTAATAAAATAAGAAATAACACAAAGATGGGGTTTACTACAAAAAATGAAGAGATTACTGGAATTTCACTTTATAATATGGAATTATCGGAATTAACCGATTCTATTGGGGAGTTTGAATCACTTGAGACATTAAATTTGGCATATAATAAACTTACCACATTACCTAAAACTATAGAAAATTTAGAATCACTTAAAATTCTAGATTTAAGCAAAAATAGTCTGAAAGTACTACCAGAATCATTATTCCGTCTGAACACTCTGGAAAGCCTTAATCTAAGAAATAATAAAATTTCTTTAGTTCCCGAATTCATAGAAAAATTAGTAAGACTCAAAGAATTAAATTTAAGCCTAAATAGGATCGTTTCTCTTCCTGATAATATAGGAAATCTTTTATCGTTGGAAGTGCTAAAGTTGGGAAACAACAACTTATCAACCCTTCCGGAATCAATAAGGAAATTGCAATCTCTCCAATTGCTGTCTCTTAAGAGCAATGAAATATCCGAATTCCCCGATTTAATTACTGATCTTAAATCACTTCTTAAATTATTTTTGGAATCAAATAAAATAAATAAACTTCCAGATTCCATAAGGAACTTAAAATCTCTAGAAGAATTATATTTAAATAAAAATCAAGTGAAAAAACTTCCGGAAACAATAAAAGAACTCAGTTCTCTCAAGATCCTTAATTTATATGATAATGAAATATCTGATCTTCCATTAGCTATTATTAAAGTTCCACATCTAAAAAAATTAAATTTATCAAAAAATAACCTCCCTCCTAAGATCAATAAGATTTACAACCAAAAGACACTTGAATTAACGAGAGGGTTTATTAATGATCCAAAAGAGACTTTTAATAAACTTTCGAAATTGATTAATACATTAGGATCTTCAAATAAAAAACCTAATGAACAAAATCTTATAAAATTCAAGGGAGTAAAGATAATTGAAAATGAAGTAAATGTATTGAAAGAATTTGAAAAATTACTTGGAGGTGATTTAAGAGTATATGAGAAAGAGGAAATTGATGATATAATCAGCATTGATATGGAATATTTATCGATCAAAATAAAGATTAATAGTGTTATTTTCCTTGATCTTCATTCCGCAAATTCGATTAAAACTCTCCCTGATTCTTTAGGAAAATTATCCTCTCTTGAGACATTATTATTAAGCGGAAACAACATTAAAACCATTCCGAAATCTATAGAAAATTTAGAATCACTTAAAATTCTAGATTTAAGTCACAATAATCTGAAAGTACTACCAGAATCAATAATCAATCTGAAATCTTTAAAAACATTATTTTTAAACGGAAACAATCTTTCCACTCTTCCAGAATCAATAGGATATCTTCCTTCACTTAAAAGGTTATCCTTGGCTTTAAATAATTTAAAGATACTCCCAGATTCATTCTTATCAAACTGTTTTAAACTAAACCTCAAACATCTATATATAGGCGGTAATCCATTGGATACAAAATTATTTGGAAATACTCCAACAAAAAAGATTCTTAAAACTCTTAAAAAATACGGAGTTAAAATTTATAAAAAATAGCACTTGTTCCTCCCTTTTTGAAAGGATTAAAAGATTACATTAAAATGAATACACACAAACTCAGTCTTGAGGTGGAACCGTAGGATTTTTATAGGAAGGTGACAAGATAGAGGATAGGAGAACAGAATCCATTTTATTCCCTGGATTTTTGTCTTTTGGTTAGTCATAGTGTTATGAAAATATGGCTGTAAGTCCCTTCTTTCCCTTATCATTGTGAATGAGAATGGATCCCTGTTCTTCACATTTCTCTTTCTTTTAATTAATTTTTTTCCAATTATGTAATTTTGCGAATCTCCCTCATTTCTTTTAATGATTTATATTTTTGTAGGGTAATCCTATTTAAACTATTAATATATTTTCGAGTCTTAAGGCATTATTTTGGGTTAGTTATGAACTTTTAAATTTTTTTTACAATAAGAACTCATATAATGAAATTTGTATTGATCTAAGTTAATGTTGATGAGTGGAAAATGTCTATACTTGCTCAAGACTTTGATTATGTTAATTATATGAAAGTTCCAAAACACTTTTTCCCCGAACCGAATCTTGTCGAGTCTTATATATAAATATAACCAAAATGTGTTGACCCTCGAAAAACCATTCAGTTTTAAATATCACGTTGACTTTATTATAAAGTGTAGTCCGATATTATGAAGAAATTTTATAGGATAGCATAGGAATATCCATTAAAACAAGGATTATTTTTCCTTTTCTTAAAGATTAAAATACCTTTTTAAGCACGACAGACGATATTTATTATGAGAATATATTAATTTGATCATTGGTGAAGATTCCAAAGGATTTAGAGGGTAAAAACATTCAAGATTTATGAAGTAAAATGAATTTCAATATGTCTCGAACTTTAAAAATTAGTACATATTTACTAAATATCCCTCTTGCTCGAAATTATTTTCCTTGGGACGCCCATATATATCTTCAAAAATTAAAAAAAAATTTAGAAAGTAAAAAAATAGAAGAGTATTTTAATTTTAAATTAAATCTTTAAAGTTATGAATTCCATGGCTCCCTAATAAATTTATAAGTTCTTCAATTTTTTTGTTTAAATCGGAGTTATCTAATTCAATAATAGCTTTAAAAATCTTTTGAAATTTCTCAATAAACAGAAGATGATGTTCTTTTTGGAGTTCAAAATTAATAATGATTTCTATGCAATATACCACAATACCTGGAAATGATTCAGTAAAATCTAATAATTTATCAATAACATCATATGTAAATCCAATATTTCCATTCAATAATTGTAAAGTGTTTTTAAACATCGATATAACCCAGCTATGTTCGAATATTGGGCTTAAAAACCAATACAAAAACCACTGTAGCTCATCTATATGATTAGCTGGATTCTGTTTCGCTCGGGAAAGTCTAAAAACCCATAATCTTTTCAACCTTTCTATTATCTTACCAGAGTTTTTCTGATTTTGGATCTCTTCTAAATGACGCCCAAGATAAGAAATTGCAGTACTCCTTATTTTACTATCTGAAAGGTTAAAAAATTCGTTTAAGAGGGAATATGTTTTTTCTAATTCAATTTCTCCATTTATGTATAAAATAATTAGATGGGAGCTAAAATTATCTATAGGAAAATTAAATAATTTTATCGAACCATTATTTGATGAAAGCAAATCAAGAGCGAATCTATAATGTCTTTTTAGAATTTGGAATGTATTAAAATAAATCTTATTATATTTTAGATATCCTAACCAAGCAGCTTCCCAATATTCTTGTCTTTCATCGTTTAAGGGGAATATTATGTCTAGCTTCTCTTTAATCCATTTTTCATCCAAATAATATAATATATTAAAATTTATCCCAAAGATATATCTAATGGCATAGGTATTATCATTAGTAAAATCAAGAAAGTATTCTAATACCTTCTTGAATCGAGGTGCTATTTCTGAATGGGATTTTTTTTCAACCTCATCAATACTATAGAACCATCTTAGATATTCAATCATTGTATTAAATGCAATACATCTAACCGAATTGAATGCCAGAATATCTAATTTACCATTTTTACTGATATAATCTATTTCATAATCTTTAGTAGGATTCTTATCTCTCAAAAGAATCTTGATTAATTCAAAAATTTCATCCTTTATATGAAATGGAATAAATCTACTCCTTAAGGCTTCATTGATAAACCAAGCAATACTTGTTTTAATATCCCTTATTGTATCTTTTTCCCAGTATGTTGATTCACTATTAATTATTGTTGTTTTTCTAATTAATATTTCATTACACAAAGATATTATTGGCCTACAATCAAAATCTATTCCTTTTTTTAGGGCATTTCTGTAACCATCGATTAAATAAGATATGTAAATATGAAGAGATTCTGATTGTAAAATTTTCGGGATTAGAGAAAAATACAAATTTGGTTTTGCAGCAATAATATTTCTTAAGGATCTCCCAAGACCTACTTTTGAAAAAGTAAAAGAATCATGAGGTTCTTCATAATCCTCTAAAAACTGAATTAATTCTATTGGATTCATCTCTTTTAAATCTTTTTTTGAAATAGGGCTTACCGGTCCAACATGGACTCCACTTAATTTTCTCCCAAATGGATCAACATCCTCGATTAATTTTTTATCAATATCATATCTTTTTAACAATTTTGTTTTTATATGTTTAAAAATCGGGGAAATTTTTTGAGCACGCCAATATCTTGTATGAAGAGCTATTTCATTCTCGGAAGGTTCTCTATCATTAGATGTTTTAAATATTTCTGTAAATCTTTTTAAATCGGGTCCCTCCTCAATCCATTCGAAATATTTTTCCCTTGTTGATTTTTTAAGCTTTGGAAAATGATCTTTTAGGAATATATAATATTCCAGTATGGAAT
>WJIN01000268.1 GCA_014730295.1 Promethearchaeota archaeon
AAGTGATTTGATTCCAAACTTCTGAACTGAAGTGGGAAATATTTCTTGTAGTGGCATACATAAATATTATCACTTCTTTCTTTTTAATTTTGTGGTTATTCATCAATGCGAAAAGATCTGGAAAAATAATGTCTCATAGTAGTAAATGAGATGTATTACTCCGTAGGAAGGCTCAGAAACCATCGACAATAATATGATCTACTTCCTTTGAAACTGTTTATTAAAATTCTTAAATAAGAAAACATCTAAATTCTATATATGGATGTGAATATTTCAGATTTAACATCTCTTCAAATTTTTAATGGTTTTTTTACATTAATTTTTGTATTGATTTCTTTTATCATCGGTCTCAGGATCTTGATCAAATATTTTTCGTTGAAGAATAAAGTTTATATCACTGTTGGTCTTACATTAATATTCCTTTCGAGCCCTTGGTGGGGCCGTTCTTTAAGTTTTTTCTCCATTTTATTGTTTGGTTATGCCTTTGATCCCCCACTTTATCTCTTTTTAATGAATTTTTTTGTAGCTTTTATTATCGTGTGCTGGATTTATTCCTTTTCAGACTTAATATATCCAGATAGTAAGAATAAGATTTTTATTCCTTATCTTATCATATCGGTGGTATATGAGCTAATTTTTATAATATTATTTCTCTTAGACTATAAGAATATTGGAAGTTATGAAGGATCTTATTTCGATTTTAGTCGAACCCTATTTACATTGATATTTGCGTTATTTGTGTTGGTTTCGGCATTGTGTACAGGATTCATTTTCGCAAAAGAATCTCTTAAATCTGACAAACCCGTGATACGTTGGCGAGGGAGGTTTTTATTATTGGCTATATTAATCTTTACGGTTTCAGTCGCATTGGATTTGTTTGTTTTTGATCCGAATTATCGATTTATCATCAGAATCTTCCTAATTGTAAGCTCTATTTGTTATTATCTCGGTTTCTTTTTACCAGAAAACATAGCAAACAAACTTAACCAATAACCAAGTGCTGAAAAAATTGACTCCTCCAAAATATACTAAAAAAGTGTTTAACAGATTAGGAACAGATAAGAAAAAATATATGGAATTAGAAGGAGCATTACATTACCCAGTTAAAAAAAAATATTATGAGATATGTGCAGAAGAAGTTGAGAATTTTTATCATCAACTTTAATTCTAATTTTATCTTAAATATGACCATACTATGAAAAAATTGAGTTGCGACTAAACTGATTTAAAAAAAGAGAAAAGAAAATAATATATACGCTTATTTATCGAACGTAGCTCCACAGTTGCCGCATTTCATAATCTTCTTATAGACTGGTGTGCCTTGCATGCTATAATAAAGCACTTGGCTTTTATCTGGCTCTTCATGGAGCATCCGTGGATTTTCATTACTACATTGAGGACATTTAATTCGCTTATAATCTGCCAAATCTAACCCCTAAACTTTAACCTAATATTTTTTATTTTAAACATAGTGCATTAAAATTTAAATCTAAGGTTTTAGAAAGTCGAGATGGTTCTATAAAACTCCAAAAAAAATCAAAAATTCAGAAAAATAGTTGAAGATAATAATTTTGGTTTATTTCTAAACTGAAACTCTGTATTAATTAAAAAATTTTGATTAAGAACTATTTTCAATTAACACATTATAATTTGGATAATTCTTGGCTTGAATGCAATACTTTTTTGTCGATGGCCCCCATTTTTTATTTTGTCGAATCAATTCCATGAATAATTTTGGATTCTCGATATATGTACCCCCAAGCACATCTACACCACGTTCAAAGATAGGATCGGGAATAAACCCTCCAGTCGGCCCTACCATAGAAATTTTTATTGCATTTTTGGTATAGGAAAGGATATCGTCAACCGAATCATTTAAGACAGTGGTGCTTGTACAGAGTATTTTCGTACAAGACTTGAGCTCAGAGGGATCTGGGGTAAGTTGCCAATTTTGTTTTGTTTCAATCTCAAATTTCTTCTTTTCGATTACCACAAGGGGGATATTTAATTCCTCTATTTTTTTTACTAAAGGAGGGAAGTATCCAACCATCCCAACCGTATCATTTTCCACAAGATCAAGTAAGCCCAGCGAATTTGTAACAAAGTCATACTGAAAATTCACTTTTTTGAAGAAAGATTGGGAAATAGCGTTAATCGCCCCCAGTGCCAAGCTCCTACGGAACAGATTAGATTTAGTAAAATTATTTGCAATTTCTATGGGATTTTTTCCGATAATTTCATTCACGTCAAAATGAGCCGCTTTTTCCCTTAGATCCTCAGAAAGCGCAATATATACTATTCCAATAGATTCATCAGCTAATTGAATGGCCCCGAAATTATCAAATCTGATGTCTTGATAGTTATCATTATTAGATGGGAAAAAAGCATCCTTGATTTTATCAAACCCAATTCGTTTTTCGATTTTCTTAATGATATCAATAAAAACGTTTTTTACCGACATATATAATATAATAAAAGATATTTCATTAGGTTATCATCTAGTTTTCCCAACTATAGGAAAAGAACTAATTCTTTTTATATTAAGAAACTTATATAAAGGATTATCACATCATCATTCTTTAGTAGAAATTTTTTGAAAAAGTGATTTTATGAATAATGAAGATGTTGCATTTATGCCTGCTTACAAGCTCGCAGAAAAAATTCAAACTCAAACAATAACTTCTCAGGAAGTAACAGAAATTATTATTGAGAGAATTAAAAAAATTAATTCATCCGTGAATGCATATTGTACACCCACTTTTGATATAGCACGAGAAATGGCCTCTAAATCGGATGAAAGAATTAAAAAAGAAGAAAAGGTAGGTCTTTTAGAAGGCATCCCTATATCCGTAAAAGATCTTAATTGGACCAAAGGAATTAGAACTACCTTCGGTTCAAAAATTTATGAGCATTTTGTTCCAGAAAAAGATGATATTGTTGTAAAACGACTTAAAGATGCTGGTTGTGTATTATTGGGAAAAACGAATACTCCAGAATTCGGATTTAAAGGAGTAACTGACAATCTCATTTTTGGTCCTTCGAAGAATCCTTGGGATTTAAGTAAAACTCCGGGGGGATCTAGTGGAGGTGCGGGGATTTCGGTGGCATGTGGTATGGCGTATTTAGCTCAAGGTTCTGATGGTGGAGGATCTATAAGGATTCCAAGTGCGTTATGTGGCGTATATGGATTGAAACCAACCTTTGGTAGAACTCCAAATTATCCAAAGGAATTGATTTTTGGTGAGTCTCTGGGTGTGAACGGTCCTATTGTGAGATATGTGAAAGATGCTGCGCTTATGCTTCAGGTGATGAAGGGGTCATTTTTAGGTGATCGACATTCCTTACCTGATGATAATGAGAATTATCTTGAAGTGATTGAAAATATACCAAATAAACTAAAGATCGGTTATACCTTAAATTTAGGATATGCGAAAGTGATAGATTCAGAAGTAGAAAAACACATTTTAGATTCCTTAGACGTCTTTAAAAATTATGGATGGGAGGTTGATGAGATAAAGATGAAGCTTAAAAAACCAGAATTACCTTTTTACACTCTATGGACATCAAAACTTGCTTTTGAATTAGCTCCGAAATTAGATGAATGGGAAAATAAGATGGATCCAGACATTGTAAGATTAGTTAAAGGAGGGATGGGATATGATGCCTTTTCGCTTATAAGAGCACAAAAGGCCAGAAAAGAAATTTATGAGACTTTTTATAAGATCTTCACAGAAATTGATATATTGATCACACCGACTACAGCGGTTACCGCATTCGATACGGGGATAATGTTTCCTCCGATAATTAACAATAAAAAAGTTTCTCCTACAGCCTGGCAAGCTTTTACTTTCCCCTTCAACCTTACCGAACAACCTGCAGCATCAATTCCTTGTGGATGGTCAGAAGACGGATTACCCATCGGAATGCAAATTATTGGACCAAAATTCGACGAATCTAAGATACTTCAAGTATCTAAAGTATTTGAGGATGCAAAACCGTGGCAAGAAAAAAGACCGCAGCTACCATAATCTAATCCTAAAGAGATTAGTTTTTATTCGTTCTACTCATTTTTTTTTATATTGTCTCTGAGATTCGTTTTTCTAATAATTTCATTAACAATATATTTAATAGATTTATTTGAGGTATTAATTATGATATCTGCTGCTGTCCTGTAAAAAGGCTCCCTGAAGTGTAATTTCTTTTTAATTTCTTCTCGCACATCCTCTTTGTTTATAACGGGTCTTGTTTCTTTCCCATCTTTCATAGCACGTTTATAAATGATTTCGGGCATTGCTTCTAACAACACAATAAAGGAGTTTCGCTTTAGATAGTCTATATTTATCTTATTTAAGACCACTCCACCACCGCAAGAAATTACTACCTTGTTATAAGTAGAAACTTGTTTACATGCCTCAATTTCATATTCTCTGAATTTTAATTCCCCGTCTTCCGAAAATATATTAGGAATAGATTTATTTGCCAAATCTTCAATAATCTCATCAGTTTCAACGAATCTGTACTCTTTCCCCAACGTTTTCGCTAATATTCTCCCGACGGTAGACTTTCCTGTACACATAAACCCGATTAGCGCGATAGAATTTTTGGGCATTTTACTCAGTTTGAAAATGCTTTTGAGAAAGCGAATTTTAATTATTTATAATAAATAATATAATTTAAATAATGGAACCTTTTTCTATTGACTCTAAAACAAGCTTACTATGCCTCATCGGATGGCCTATAAAGCATTCAATGAGTCCGATTATGCACAATGCGGTACTCCAAAAATTAAAGCTTAATTATGTCTATTTAGCGTTTAATGTGAAAAAAGAGGAATTAAAACCCGCTATAAACGGGATTAAGGCTTTAGACATTAAGGGAGTAAATATAACTATACCTCATAAAGAAACGATTATCCCTTACTTAGACGAAATCGATCCATTGGCAGCAAAAATTGGGGCGGTGAATACCATCAAAAAAAAAAATGGCGTCTTAATAGGAAAAAATACTGACGCGGAAGGCGCTAAAAAAAGCTTGTTGGATGAGGGATGTACTTTATCGGGGAAAAATGTTCTAGTATTAGGGGCAGGAGGTGCCTCGAGAGCAGTGTGTTTTGCCTTGGCAGATGATGTAGATAAAATCTTCATCGCTAATAGAACTGAAAAACGAGCGCTCTCGTTGGCAAAACAAATCAATAAAAAAACCGATGGTATAGCTGAAGGACATTCAAACACAAAACCTATTTTAGAGAGACTCATCTCAAATTCTCAAATTCTCATTAATACAACACCCATAGGAATGCATCCTAAGACGGATGAAATGCCACTTCCAGAGAACATGTTGCATAGGAATTTGTTTGTCTTTGATGCGATATATAATCCATTAAAGACTAAATTATTAAAAAAGGCCGAGAAAAAGGGATGCAGAATACTAGGCGGGTTAGATATGTTAGTTAATCAAGGTGCACTCGCCTTCGAATATTGGACTGGTAAAACACCGGATACTCATCTTATGAAAACAATAATACTTGAATATTTGGAGGAAAACAATGCTAGGTAGTTCAATTACAATCATCGGCGGTTCTGGAGGATTAGGTCAAGTTTTTGCTAAACTATTTAAGCGTCATGGGTTTGAGGTTACTTTAATGGCTCGCACAAAGGAAAGACTGGAAAACGTGGCAAATAAATTAGATGTTGGGTTTGAATTAGATTTGAAAACAAGTGTATCTAATGCGGACCTTGTAATGGTCTCGATTCCAATTCATTCCACCCCAAAGATGATAAGAAAATTAGGCCCATTTTTGAAAAAAGATGCACTCATATTTGACGTGACTTCGTTAAAGAAAGAGGCCTATGCTGCCTTAGATGAGGTTCAAAAAAAATATCCTGTAAATTCACTCTCTTTACATCCAATGTTTGGGCCCGGTATCAAAAATATGAAAAATTACAATATGATTTTTTTAGAGATTGGAGGTACGAAAACCTATTCTAAAAAAATTGAGGAACTAAAGCACTTGTTTCATTTAGAAGGTCTGCGTATCACTGATGTAGCGGATCCCAATGAACATGATAAGTTGATGGCCATTGTACTTGGTGCTCCTCATATGCTAAATATTCTTTTCATTGAATTATTGGAAAGGATCAACATCCCCCTCTCGAGATTGATGGAATTTACAGGCACGACCTTTCTTCTGCAGAAGATTTTCGCCGAGAGCATTATCCAACGAGAAGTAGAAATGTTTGGGGAAATTCAGATGGATAATACTCAGTTTCGTGAAATCCTCAAAAAATTTAAAGAATTAGTAAATGATTATTCCTCAATTATAGAATCTAAAAGTCTGGAGCAATTTAAAGAAATTTTCTCTGAAGCAATTCATTATTCAAATAAAGATCCCCATTTTGAACGCTCATATGAATACTTTTACAAGTTTATGAAGATTTTGAAAGAAAACGAGATTGAGTAAATGAATAAATAAAGAGAAAAGAAAAAAATAATTCATTCCTATGAGAGATCAAACCCACAGTACGCGCAAAAGTTGACTTTGCCCCTCTCATCTAATTTGGCACCACAACTCGAGCAGAATTTTCCAAATGATTCAATAATTCGATCTTTTTGAGCAGTCCCAACCGCAACTTGCTTAGTGGGATAATCAGCTGACGTTGATGTGGACCTATCGGTATTCCTTGCAGGTTCATAGGGTTGGTATTCATTCGAAGCAATGCAGACCGAATTACAATACACACATCTATTTTCCGGTTTATCGAAATAAATAGCCAGATAAATCAATACCCCAAATCCCGCGGTAAAAATTGCCAAGATTACCAAAAGGAACCAATCTATGTCTTCGCGTTTGGTGGGAACCTCACATCCGCATTTTTTACAATACATTTTTCTTTTTCCTCCATTATTTAATTAATTTATGTTTATTCTAATTTACAAAGATTTTTGATATTATTAAAAAGAATTTGAGTCCAATTTTTAATGCAAATTGAGAATTCAATTTAATTATAGGAATTGAAGAAATATTTAGAAAAAAGAAATAAATAAAAGGAATTTAGATTTTCATGCCGCAATCGGGACAATATTCTGCATTAGTATCCAATTTAACTCCGCAAAATGGACAATAAAGAACTTTTTCTCCAATGACTTTAGTATATGAGGCTTCTGGTTCAGTTTCTCCTTTTTGTTCAGTCGTTCTATACGGGTTTCGTTGATCATTAATCGCTTGTTCATAGTTGTATAAACTGTTTTCTTCTATAGATGCGGTCTGGACTGAAGCTGGCGTAGCAATCGTGCCACAATGGACACACTGATTCTCATCTTTACTATACCAAATTATTAAATAGACGATAAGCCCGACTCCCGCGGTAAAGATTGCTAATATAATTGCGAGACAAATATCCATCTCTTCCCGTTTTAGAAGGGTATTTTGAGAACATTTGGGGCAATAACCAACTGTCATGTTTTAACCTCACGATATTGTTATTTTATGATAAAAATGGATATGGTTTTATTAAAAATATCTTTAGTCCAATTTTTAGTAATTAAGTTGGGAGCTTTAATTAGTTAGGAGAAAAGAAATGATGAAAAATGAGATGAGGATTATATTTTACTACCACAATTGGGGCAAAATTTAGCCCCTGGCTCTATATCGGAACCGCAAAATGGACAATATTTTGTATCTCCTCCTGAGATCACTTCCTCTTTCGATTTGGAAGTAGATGTCCTAGATGATGCCATCTTATAAGGATTTTGTTGTGGGGATGTAGGTTCTTGCCTATAGGGTTGACCTTGAGATGGTTGAAATTGGGCATCCGTTGGTCTAAGGACGGAATTACAATGTACACATCGATTTTCATCTTTACTGTACCAAATTATTAGATAGATAATTAAGCCAATGCCTGCTGTAAAAATTCCCAATATTATTGCCAAACAGATGTCTATATCTTCCCGCTTTCCCAATACCACCTCGCCGCAGTGCGGACAATAACCTGTCGTCATTTTTATTCACATGATGATGGTTTATACTTTTTAATGATTTTTTATTTTATCAAGAATTAAAAAAGCAAAGTGGTTTTATAATTTTTTGGTTACATTGAAAATAGTTATTAAATCGCTTCAATCTGCTCTTTACCTTGTTCCCAACCACAAAAAGGACAAATTTTCGCCTTTTTATCGATTTCACGAGCACAATTCTCACATAAAAAATATTCTTTTTCTCCTTGAGATTCATTTTGCTCTGTCTTTTGCTTTTTCTCTTGTTGCTGCAATTTCTCTTGCTCTAATTTCTCCATTAAATTAATAACAGGCATTTTTTTTGGATATTCTTCAGGGTTGGTATAGAATTCTACCTTCGAACCACATTTGGGGCAAAAAACCTTTTTTTGTATCAAAAAGCGATAGATTAGAAATGCAATGAAAGCGAATCCTAAGCTGGCAATCGTCGAAATTACTAAAATTTGATAATGGAACGAGGTAAGCGGTTTTCGTACTGGTTTTACGGGTTTACCGCAACTAGGACAAAATGCATGTTTCTTCTTAGGCATTACTCTTCACTAATAATAATGTAAATATACTATATTTTAATCTATTTACTACTTTAAATTTTGAACTATAATAAATTATCACAATAAAAACATAGATTTTTCTCTTTTTTTTAACCAGAAGTAAATATATAGACCTAGTCCAATTCCAAACCTAAACATACCTGCTAATAATGCTGCGCAAATATTGAACATAGGGCGCTTAGCTTTTACAATTGACCCACAGTAAATACAATAACCTTTTTCCATTTTTAATTACACTTATTTTTCAATTCTTAATTGATTTAAATGACAAAAAAGTTAGTTTGAACTATAATTCTTTTGATGAAAATAGAAAATGAGGCGATATCGTGAATGATTACTTATGTTAGTAATTATAATGAATTATAGTTATTTTAACAAAAAAATTTCTTGTTATGAAATAGATCTAATGTATTTTTTCTCCAATAAATAATCTTAAATTATATTAAGAATCTAATGAAGATAATAGAATATTATAGGTTAAAAGAGAATTGAATAAAGCTCCTTTCTTCTGCGTATTGGATGGTATAGATGGATGTGGCTCGACCACACACTCGAAATTACTGGCAGGCTTCCTAAAAAATAAAGGATTTAAGGTTCATCATACACAAGAGCCAACAAAAACCGAAATCGGAGAATTAGTTAGAAAATTTCTAAAAAATTACGAAGCACCCCCAACTACAGATGCCTTATTATTTGCCGCTGATAGAGATTATCATTATCAAACTGAAATTAAACCGAAATTAGAGGAAAACTATATCGTTATCTCGGACAGGTATATCGAATCATCAATTGTATATCAATCTGTTCAATCTACACATATTTCCGTGGAATGGATTAAAACAATCAATAAATTTATCGGAAAACCCGATCTCACCATTATTATGGACCTTAATCCCAAAATTTCACTTGCGAGAAAAACTCAACAAGATTTGGAAAAATTCGAAAACATATCTTTTTTGAATAAAGTCAGAAACACGTATTTAGAACGAGCCGAGAAGGAGGGCTATGCTATAATTAATACCGATGAGATCATTGAAGTAGTTCAAAATAAAATACAGAAAATAGTTCTCGAACATTTAAATGAAGAAAATATTTTTTAGAATACCAACAAATATATGATTATTACTATTTTCCTATAATGGTAAGGTATTTTACTCTTAATTTTTCAAAAAAATAATCTGTAATTCTGGTTTTAAAAAATACACATGGAAAAAGGTAGAATAGACCAAGAGTTTCGCGCGGGAAGATTGCATAGATATGTCGAGAAATTTTCCTTCCCGAGACTTGCGGGCTCGTTAGGTGAAAAAAAAGCCGTTCAATTAACCAAAGATCTATTTAATCAGTTAGGTTTTTCACAAGAACAGATAGAGACTGAATCGTTTAGATCTTCAGATTTTTATTCCACTACTCTTATCAAATTGATTGCGATGATAAATTTGGTTTTTCTTCTGATGTTTGTGTTTTTTACATATGTTCAATTCATAATCTCTATTTTAGTCATTATTATTCTAGTGATTATTATCCTCTTTATATTGCGCGGATTAAAATCTCCGGAGTCCCCGGGATTTTGGGGTAAATATTATGGAAAAATGTTTAACGCTACAAATGTATTTGTCAAAATCCCATCAAAAAATATGAGTGAAGAGAGAGCAGGTGATATTGTAATTTCTGCACACTTAGATTCGAAGTCTCAATCGTTTCAAACACAATGGAGAGTAATCTTGTATAGGATTTGGCTTTTTAGCGCAATTTTTTTAGGTATTACATTTGCATTATATATAGCCACTTTTTTCGGTCCATTTTCTCTTCCTATTCTTTTCTTTCAAATCGGACTTTGGATACCGACAATCCTAATTTCTATTACAAATATTTTCTTAATGAATCTAAACACCCACAATAATTCTGATGGTGCTCTTGATAATGCGTCTGGGATGGCTGTGGTGTTTGAACTGAGTTCCCATTTTCAAAACCATCCCTTGGATAATTTTAACCTCTGGTTCTGTCAATATTCAGCAGAAGAACTCGGGACCATGGGAAGTAGAGTATTTGTAGATAACCATGAGGATCAATTTGAGAAAGGGAGGATCTTTCAAATTAACCTCGATATGATCTCGTGTAAGGGTCATCGTTGGAATAGAGTAGAATATTTAAAATCCTATGGGGTTTTTCCCAGAAGGAAGATCGCTCCACTATTAGCTGAATATTTAGAAACCGCTGCAAGTAAAGAAGATATAGAAATTTATGGATTTCACCTAACCACGGGAGCTCATACTGATTCAGTTCCCTATCATCAGAGAGATTTTGCTTCGATTGATTTAGTCACCAGAGCAGCCTCAAAATATAGTCATACTAAAAATGATACTCCGGATAAGGTAGACGGTGAAATATTGAAGGAGGCTTGCATCCTAATAAGAAGAGTTATACTAAGTCTTGATCAGAATTATCAAAAGTTATGTGGTAATAACATCTTAGAATGTGATTGATGTGGGTTATACTATTTGTGAGAAGATTTTTAAGGAACATTCAAATCTAAAAGATATTGAACCAAATCAATATATTGAAGCGCCAATCGATTTAGTGATGGTGCATGAGCAGCTGGGTGGTCGTATTCATAAAGAATATGAAAAGTTAGGTATTGATTATGTTTGGAATCCGGATAAAATTTTTTTTATCTTAGATCATTGGGTACCTGCACCTACGATTTCTGCTGCTCAAATGCATCAAGATTGTAGGAAATTTGCTGAAAAATATAAATTTATCCATAATCTGGGTATGAATGAAGGTATCTGCCATCAAGTCCTTCCTGAAAAAGGATTAGCACGACCTGGAATGTTAATCGTTGGAAGTGATAGCCATACCACGACTTATGGTGCATTTAATTGTTTAGCAACAGGAATCGGCGCCAGTGATGTAGCTGTGGTGTTCTCTACCGGAAAGCTCTGGTTTAAAGTGCCAGAATCATATAAAATAACATTAGATGGAAATCTTTCAGAGGGCGTAATGTCCAAGGATTTTATTTTACAATTGATAGGAGATATCTCCACAAAGGGGGCATTGTATAAATCACTGGAATTTCACGGAAAGGGAGCAAATTCACTTTCAATTGACGGAAGGATGACAGTTTCAAATATGGTCGTGGAGGCAGGTGCGAAATTTGGTCTATTTTTGCCCGACCAAAAATTGGAGCAATGGCTTCAGAAGAAAACTGATAAATCGTATACATTTACATCCCCCGATGAAGATGCAAAGTATAAGAAAGAATATAATTATGATTTATCTGATCTTATTCCTGTGGTGGCAAAACCACACAATCCGGGAAATTTAGCACCAATTCATGAAGTTGAAGGAACTCAGATTGATCAAGCCTTTCTGGGGAGTTGTACTAATGGCAGACTTGAAGACCTACGGATTGCTGCCCGAATAATTAAGGGAAAGGCGGTGGACACAAATACCCGATTTATAGTAATACCCGCATCGAAAAACATTTATTTAGATGCTCTCTCAGAAGGGCTTATTGAGATATTTGTAAACGCAGGTGCCGTAATTGGGAATTGTACTTGCGGGCCGTGTATTGGCGGTCATTTGGGTGTGTTGGGGCCAGGCGAGATATGTATTAGTAGTACGAATAGAAATTTTCAAGGTCGTATGGGAAGCCCAGAATCAAAAGTATATCTTGGATCTCCAGCAACAGTAGCAGCATCCGCAATAAAAGGTAAAATTACCGATCCCAGAGATTATATTTGAATGAATAGCAAAAAGACTAATTCTTTTTCATAAGGTAAAAGAATTATAAAACTGTCGAGACTATATCGAAACGTGATTTTGGGCAAAAATAGTACGTTATGAGAAATAATAATGCTTAAATTATGAATTATCATATAATGCACTAATCCAATTTTTAAGAGTAAAATTTTAAGTGTTATTGAAAAATGAATAATCCAGAAAATTCAAATCTGGAATATTTTGAAATTAAAGAGACGGTTGCTGGGAAGAGAAATGCTAGTCTGTGTTGTGGTCTTTTATGTCTTGGGATATTTTTGATTATAATTGTTGTGGGAATTTTTGCTGTCATCCAGGAACCAACAGGTGATTTCTTCTTAGCTTTGACGGTTTCCTTATTGGTTGCTGGACTTTCACTATTAGCCGTCTTTTGCTATACTAGTGTGCAATTATCAGATGCTTTTTCACTTTATAAGGGCGTAGGTCTAAAGCTTAATTTGGACGATATTCTTGAAATACGTATCAGCAAAAATAAAAAAAAAAGTGAAGCATGCTGATCGTAAAATGAAATACTATGAAGTATATTTTGTTCATCGGGAAGGAAGAGACAGAGCAATTGATTTAATAGGAGGATTAGATTACAAAAAACAGAGCATTCAGAGGATCGTTCAAGCATTGCGGCGTTTTGAAGAAAAAACGAACAAAGGATTTCATGCAAAAATATAGATCTTTTTAGAAAAAATTTGATTAATATTCTAAGAAAAATTATATCAATCTATACTAATCTATGGATTTACAACATCTATGAAATTAATTGAAGGGTTTGCCTACATAATGAGTGATAATATTAACACGGACGATATAGTACC
This sequence comes from Promethearchaeota archaeon, assembly GCA_014730295.1. The sequence continues at coordinate 13,154 of WJIN01000268.1, forward strand.
GTCGTATGCCCTCACATTGCGAGATGAATGTGAGATGGCTCAATGTGCTTGCGAAAATGTTGATCGCGATTTCGCTCAAAAAACCGAAAAGCTCAACCTCATTGTGGCGGGAGAAAATTTTGGATGTGGGAGTTCCCGAGAAGAAGCGGTAAATGTTTTTAAAATCCTCGGAATAAAAGCTATTGTAGCAAAATCCTTTGCCCGTATTTATTTTAGGAATTTAATAAACCAAGGTATCCCTGGAATTACTCTGGAATGGCAAAAAGGAGACTTTTCGGAGGGAGATCATTTAGAAATAGAATTAGAAAAGGGGATTCTTAGAAATATTACTCAAGATAAGACATTGCATTTTGATCAATTACCAGACTTTTTATTGAATATTCTAGAAGAAGGTGGTGTTATCCCAAAACTGAAAAATTCTTTATAATCGTAAAAATTACATTAATTTTTTTATCTCTTTTTCCATTTCTATTATTCGTTTTCTTGACTTAATTAAAAGAGGTGTTTTTCCATATTTGGTGAACCATTTTTGAAATCGTTCTTCGATACTGACCTCGTGATTTCCCGTCATGTGCTTATCTGCGAGACAGACAATTTTTTCTTCTAGGGTTTCGGGGAGATAATCTTTTCCTGGTAATCCCACTTTCTTAGCATCTTCTTTATCAAGCCCCCCTAAAATATGGGTTTCGCAGATTCTTGCTAACTCTTTTGGTAATCCTCTCTCTCTCAAGATCCTCCCGCCAATTAAGGCATGTTCAAATCCATGTGTCACCGATCTACCAATGTCGTGAAGTAGTCCCCCGATTTCTACCAGCCGCGTATTCACTCTGGCTTTAGTTATATTTTTCGCAATCTCGACCGCCTTATTTGCTACATTAATAGAATGCTGTCGGATAGGAAAAGGCAGTCTGACCTTCCGTAATAATTCTAAGGCAAAATCACGATCGGGAATTACTGTTTCATATTTTCCCATGTTAATTTATCAAATTAAAGAAAAACTTTAAGCTTTAAGGATTAAGATTTTTACCGTTTTTTACGTAGAAAGCCACGCCCTTTAGGGAGTGGATGAATGCGTTTAAAAATCACCAAACTCAATAAGTTATATCCTTTTTATACCATCGAATTGATTAGGATATAATGTAATATCGAAAAGATGCTCATAGAGTCTATTCTCTCACATAGCACTTAATTTTTGGAGTAAAATCCCGTCAACCCGTGTTTATAGAGAGGATTGGTATTATTGAAGCTCTAAAAACAAAGATTGTTGAATTATCAGAGAACGTTAAGGTAAAAGTGGTGGAAATCGAATGGGGTAGGGATCACGTTCATTTATTGATCTCTGTAAAGCCCATGTTAGATATTCCTAAGGATATAAATACAATTAAGGGGCATTCTTCTCGTTTTCTAAAGAAGGAGTATAAGACGTTCTTGCAAGATAAATTATGGGGCGCTCATTTTTGGAGTCCCCGTTATTTTATTTCTTCTACGGGAAATGTATCAATTGATGTTCTGAACCAAGATGTTGAGAATCAACGGAGGAAGATTGCTCTTGAACGTTAATAAAGCAGTAAAAGTTCGGATATACCC
>WJIN01000269.1 GCA_014730295.1 Promethearchaeota archaeon
ATATCCTAATGTACACGGGGTGAGGAGTAATGGAATCAATTTGGACGAGAACACCCCAACGATGATAAAATCTTTGCGAAGACGAGGATGGCATACCGCAGCTATCGGCAAGATACACCACCAATATTGGATGGCACCTTTTAAACATCGCTATAAGTCTTATGAGGGCTTGGTGGAGTGGGCAAAGGAAGAAGTGACCTCAGAGAATTTTCCGAGTCCGTATTATGGTTATGAAGAAGTCGAGGTGGTCTCTGGTAATGGGTCTATTTGCGCGGGACATTATCTTGAATGGCTGGAAGAAAAATCCCCAAATGAAGCTGAAAAAATGAAAAAGAAAGTAGTAAACTATGATAATTTATTTAGCCTCTATTGCGACCCAATCCCAGCGGACCTTTATAACACAACTTATGTGAAAGATAGGACTATCGCCTTTCTGGAACGACATGCCAATGGAAATTATGGGGATAAGCCGTTCTATTTACATTGTTCCTTCCCAGATCCCCATTATCCATTATATCCTCCCAAAGAATATCAAAAGATGTATAACCCAGAGGAAATCGAACTTCCTCCAAGTTTTAATGACATTAAAGAACTCTATGATCATGAGTATTTGGCCCCATTACTTGAAAAACCTCCCTTCAAAAAAGCTTTTCTAAGGGAATCTTCTGAAGAAGAAGTTAAAAATATTACTGCCTTAACATATGCTTCAATCTCGTATGTAGATTTCTGCATTGGTCAAATTCTCGCGGCATTAGAAAAGTTAGGATATTCCAACAATACTACGGTTTTATTTTCCAGTGATCATGGAGATCTTATGGGAGATCACGGTTTATTGTTTAAGGGACCATGCCCATTCAACGGCGTACTACAGATACCTCTTATATGGAAAGTTCCCGAACTCTCTAAAGGATCGATATGTGATTCCTTGGTAAGTACTATAGACCTCCCAAAGACAATTTTAAGTATTTTAGGCATTAAAGAACGCTATCATCCCCCAGATATGCAAGGATTTGATATTTCGCCAATTTTGAATGATCCTAAAGTTAGCATTCGGGACTCGGTTTTTATCGAAAATGATGAGGAGATTGGACCATTGGAGTCAAGGTTAAGACATTTAATCACCAAGGATTACAAATTAACTGTATATGAAACTGCCCCAGAATTTGGAGATTTATATGATCGAAACAATGATCCCTATGAGTTAAACAATCTATGGAATGATTCATCATATAGAGATATACGTTGTAAATTGCTTAACCAATGTCTAAGGGAAAACTTGAAAGCCCAGACAAAATTTCCAAAACGTATAGCGGGTAGTTGAGAAAATAATTGATTTAATCATCTCAAAAATTCTTAATCTTTTCTTTAATAATTTGATTAATCTTGTTATGAAATAAGACAAACTTAAAATAATATAAGCTCAAATTCTATATCATAATTAACGGATAATTGTCTAAGAGAATTTGAGAAATGAGTGAAAAATATAATGTACTTTTTATAATTTCAGATCAACATCGAGCAGATCATCTGAGTTGTGCGGGAAATGAGGTATTAAAGACACCAAATCTTGACAAATTAGCTTCCCAAGGTGTAAGATTCACTAATGCTTTTTGTACAAACCCCATGTGTATGCCAAACCGAGCTACATTACTTACAGGACTCTATCCAAATGCTCATGGCGTTCGCAGTAATGGAATGATTATGTCAAGGGATATTCCGACTATTACGGACACCTTAGTTGATAAGGGATGGCATACAGCGGCATTTGGAAAACTACACCATCAATTTAATACCCCTCCGTATAGAATTGAAGATAAATCTGCTGAATCATTTCATGATTGGGTATTTCCTAAAAAAGGCGAGTATCCGGTTCGAGAAAACTTCCCGATTCCCTATTACGGGTATCAAGAAGTTGAAACTGTGATTGGTCATGGACCATGTCTAACTGGACATTATATGAATTGGTTGGAAGAAAGATCTTCTGAGTTGGCAGAATCAATGCGAGAAAGATGGGATGATATTGATAATTTTTTTTCTGTATTCTGTGAGCATGACTTGCCTACGGATCTCTACTCTACAAAATATGTGGAAGAACGCACCATAGCTTTTTTGGAGCGCCATGCCAGAGGTGAATATGGAGATAAACCTTTTTATGTTCATTGTTCTTTTCCCGATCCACATCAACCTGTCTGTCCACCAGGAAAATATCGAGAGCTTTATAATCCCGATGATGTGTCCTTACCAGATAATTTCGATGATATAGAGAATTTACATAAACATCCCTTTTTAGCTCCCTATCTTAATGTTTTTCCAGGAGCGATGCTCAGAGAAACTAATGAAAAAGAGGTAAAACAATTTATTGCGTGGACCTACGGCACGATTGCATTAATAGACCATAGTATAGGACAGATTTTAGCCTCTTTGGATAAGTTGGGATATGCTGACAATACGATTGTGATTTATACGAGTGACCATGGAGATTTAATGGGAGAACATGGATTACTTTTCAAAGGACCAGCCCCGTTTGAAGGAGTATTCAATATTCCATTAATTTTTCGTGCCCCAGAAATCAAGACTAACGTAACCACGGACGCTCTGATTGCCTCTATAGATCTCCCAAAAACTATTTTAAGTATGTTAGATATTCGAGAACGATACCATCCCCCCGACATACAAGGAAAAGACTATACCGAAGTTTTAAGGAATCCTTCAAAAGAAGTAAAGGATAGCATTCTTATTGAAAATGATGAAGAAGTTGGTCCAAAAGGTCCGCTTTATGTCAGATTGCGACATTTAATTACCAAACATTATAAACTTACGGTTTATGAGGATAAAGATAAAAATTTGGAAGATTATGGAGACCTTTTTAACCGAAAGGAAGATCCCGAGGAATTAAATAATTTGTGGTTTAAGGATGATATAGAAAGTCTTAAATTAAGGTTGGTAAATAAAATGCTCCATAAAAGCCTTCAAGCCCAATCTCGCTTCCCAAAACGGATAGCGGGGACATAAGCTTTATCACTCTTTTTTGCAGAGTCTTTTCTTAGGATATCTTTCTTTTGATAGAACTCAGTTATTTAAGATCTACTCTTTTTCTCACTAACAAAAAAAGACAAGTTTTAAAAACAATTGGATCATAAACTTAGTTTATGAAATCTAATACTTCGAAGGTTTTACTTTCTCCCATAAAATCTAATTATTATAAAGTAATTCAGAAATCTTTTGATACATTTGGAGGTCTCGAATCTTTGATTAAAGGAAAGGTTTTTATCAAATTTAACGGAACGATGCAGTTCAAGAGTGCTATAACAGATCCGGAACTTATATTATCCATAATTCAAGTTATACAGGACTTTTCATCTCCTACACAAATCTATGTAATGGAAAACCCTGCGGTGGCAACATTTAGTCGTATTGTATTTCAAATAGAAGATTTATCAAAGCGAGTGAAACAACTCGGAGCAAAGCCTCTCTATTTGGATGAGGAAAAATCCACTAATGTGAATTTTGAAGGAAAAGTTCTTGATAAACCTATTCCTATTCCTAAGATCCTTTACGAAAATTTAATAGAACATAAAGATCAGAATACCTACATTAATGTAGCTAAATTAAAGGCGCATGTCTTATCCGAAATGACGTGTTGTATTAAAAACCAGCATGGACTACTTTATGACGAGGATAAAATGTATAATCATCATCTAATTCATGAAAAAATGGTTGATATCATGAATCTTTTTAAACCCGATTTTAATATCGTGGATGCCAGTTCAGTGGTAAATTATGGTCCTATGGCAATATTCGAAGACTGGGAGGTTCCTATGAATTTAATTATATCTGGCAAAGATCCCGTGGCTGTGGATACGATATGCTCTGATTTAATTGGGATTGATGATGTGAAGCATGTCCGTTTAGCTGCAGAGCGTGGGTTCGGTATCGATAACCGCGAAAATATAGAAGTATTACCTTCTGAAGATTTGATTGATCAATATCATGTCAAATTGGAGCATAAAGACATTCCCAAACCCATTCCCCCATCCGTTAAAGTCTTTAAAGGAAAAGAAAAAGCTTGCAAAAGTGGTTGTTCTTTTCTCGAACCTGTTTTTATGTGGTTTGGAAATCAAACTGAATTATCCGAATGTATCGGAATTTATGGGAAAGGACATAATATAGCGGAATTGGAAAACTATAAGGGCCCGTTTATCGTGAATGGACCATGCGCGATTGAAGAACTCCAAGATTATTTTACAAAGAGACAAAAAACGGAGGATATTGAAGTCCATTATATTAGTGAACACCTGAATATAGCCGAGGTTGGCACGGCAATCAGAAATGCTATGAAAATTCCAATATCAGAATTAAAGGATTTACTCCCTTGCAGTTTGTTACGAATGGTTGCCTTGATGTTTTGGGCGAAATTAAAAGGAGGGAAATTCATTTCCATACGTTAGTCTAATACAGCAATGTAAAAGGAAAATTTTATACTGGAAGATATAAATAGTTGACTTTATTAATTATTTATGAAAAGTATTTATTTTTATTATAAGGGTAACTCATAAGAGTACAATAATTAATTAACGGGGATTTTATGAAGAAATTTAATAAGTATATAATAATCATTTTGATGGTCTTTTTTATGGGTTTTTTCTCTATACTAAGCTATACTATTAATTCACAAGCCCAATCGGCTGAATTTGTCTATAATACTTCAGCTAGATTTGATATTTTGGAGTATGCTGAGGGAGCAAATTTTGGGGAAAATTTAAATAAAATAGAATTAACACTTCCGTCAGAAGATAAATGGAATCTAACTAGAATTGGTATAAATTTTACAGATATAGAGTATGAGAGGGGTATATTTATTGGCGAAGACACAATTCTTGAAAATACTTATTATCCAATGATAAAGTCTGTTCAGTCTCTTGCAGTTCAAATAAAATTGACATCTACTACAAAAATTTTTGGTGCTTATATATATGGGGATGCAGATAGTCCTTCGGGGTCAGATTCTATTTATTTTCAATTAAGAGGCTACGATAGCCAAAATAATATACCAAATTCAACGATCTACGCTGGTGAAACCCTTAATTTAAATATTTCAACTGTTTCCAATTGGTACTATCAAAAATTCGATACGGCAATAGAATTATCCAAAGGAAATTATTCTTTAGTAATGGATGTTCAAAATATTCAGACGGGGACATCAATTTATAAATGGTATTACAATGATATAAATCCAAAATATCCAGATTTATTTAGATCTATTGAATCCAGCAATACTTGGAATACTATTAATGAATCAACTTTTCTTTATAAATTAGATCAAACCAAATTAAATGATTTTTACCCAACGGAAATAAATATGTCTGTTAAAATAGGGGATGATTACCATCCAGTAGATAATATTACTAATAAAGGAGAGGGAAAATTGAATTTGACAGATATAAATTATTCCTCTGATAACAGCAATCCAATATCTATTGAGGTCTTTAATAATCAATCAAGTCCACTGCTTTTTAATATCACCTACTTCACAAGATTTTCTAAAAATTTGCATTCTATCGGAACCAGCACTATAAAAGCTTCTGATGATTTTATCAATTGGACTTTAAACCCTCAGATTATAAATTGTGACTGCAATAATTCAATTAGATTTGATTATCCAAATAATTGGGAAGATCCACGTATTTTTAGAGATGGCGTGGATATCACTATTAATTGTACAATTGACACAAATGAAAAATATTTAGAGATACCAGACAATGAAATAAAAGATGCCAGTTGGGAAATAAAATCGGCGTCAAGAAAAGTAGATTTTTCAATTACTTATGGTTCCCTATCTCTTGAGCCTTTACAAGATATGCAATTTTCAGTAAGCCCACCTTCAATACAAGGGAATCTTACATTCATTTTATACGATCCAGATGGGTTTCTAGAATATCAAGAACTTAAGTCTGTTGTTTCTACATCTACCAGCTTTTTATATCAAATACCTGAAAATCCCCTTAGGGGTATTCATAAAGCCTATATTATATGGAATAATGCCACAGATGCCGGCATAAAAATACAAGAATTCCAAGTCACTATTCCTTTCACCCTAGATCCAATGGTAGTGATTACAATTGCTGTTGTCTCTGTGCTTGGATTAGCGGGAAGCATTTCTGCGTATCAAGTCTATAAGCGTGTGAAGGCTTCGAAAGAACGACATCGTCAAAAAATTTATAATAAATATATGGATATCATTAATCTCCAATATATCTTAATTATTGACAAAAAATCGGGATTGGATGTATATCAGCAAAAATTCACTGGAAAGGAATTGGACGCTACCTTAGTTTCAGGATTCTTAGATGCGATGAGATCCTTTGGTATCGAATTAACTAATTCTAAAGACCAAACCCAGACGATTAAGCTGGAATTCCAAAACTCGAAAATCTTAATGACAGAATACAAAGAATTCCGTGTGATATTAATTATGGGTGAGAATCCGTCTGAGGATTTTCTCGAATCAATACGAGAACTTTCCCTTGAAATAGAAAAATATTATGGAGATGCGATACGGCAATTTCGAGGGGGAAGCATAAAAGAATTTAGAAATATTAAAAAGTTAGTTGACCACCATTTGAATACGTCTCTTATTTATCCATTGGAGATTGATGAAGGTGTTGAGATAAAACTCTCCTCTGAGGAGAAGTCAATAATAAACAGAGCTAAACAAATCATAAAAAAACGCAACGTAAATTACTTTTTTGTCAGTCATCTACTCGGTACTAAAGGGGGGTTCTCAGTCAAGGACGCAGAAACAGTTCTCAAGCTAATTGAGAAAAAAATTTTCAAACAATATCAGAATTCACAATAATTTTGCTTATTTTTTTTTATTAAGTGAAATAGGAAATCAAGACTGCTAAGTGTGATTTCCGATATTATATTGCTCTATTTGTATAGATCAGATGCGCAAGATTAGTTAGACTTTTATTTTCAAAACTCATCTAATTATCTATATTCATCATAAAGGTCTTGTTTAATGCAAATTCATTCCGATTTCAATATAAGGTTTAGACCCGAAAAATGTACAGGATGTCGCACGTGCCAATTAATCTGTTCTTTCACATACCATCATCAGTTTAATCCCGATTTGTCTCATATTCGAATTAAACATCCATATGGCCGAAAACCCAGCTTAAACATTTTGGAATCTTGTAAACGATGTGGTTTATGTGTGGATCACTGTGTCTACGAGGCGCTCGAAATAGTGGAGGGAGATGATTTATGAATTGGTATGGTTATACGGGTCAAATCCTTGATATCGATCTTTTAAGTGGAAATGTGATTGTTGAAGAAGAAGAGTTGGAGGATCTTGAGCAATTTATAGGCGGGATTGGGATGAATTGCAGACTTGCGGCGGAGCTTATCGAACCTCAAATCGAGCCGTTATCATCCGGAAACGTTATCATCATCGGCACGGGACCTTTAGTCGGAACCATTATGCCAGGCGCTTCTCGAACGGTAGTGATGTCGAAGTTTCCCGCGACGGGTGCTATTGCCAATTCTTGTGGGAGTATGAGCTTTGGGTTTTATATGAAACAAGCGGGTTATGATCATATTATTATCCGAGGACGGGCAGACAAACCGTGCTACTTACATATAAAGAATGATCAGATTCGGATTAGAGATGCTACCCATTTGTATGGTAAGGATATCGTGGAAGCTACCAATATCCTTAAACGGGAGCACGGAACCTCGGGAGTAATCGCGATTGGACAAGCAGGGGAAAATCTGGTGGTTTCTGCATTAGCCTTGATTGATAAAACTTCTACATTGGGTAGAGGGGGCCTTGGGGCAATAATGGGGTCAAAAAATCTAAAAGCGATTATCATCCAAGGTAATAAAGGAATTAGCATCGCACGTCCAAAAGAATTTATAAATCTTTATCGTAAGTTATATAGCCGCATTGTTAATTATCCTCAGCGTGAATCATGGCATGAACTGGGTATGCTACGCTCCTTACCGATTAATATGATTCTAACCGCTAAAGGGCAGAAAAAGAAGGCACAGCAATGTAATGAACGCACCTATCTGAAAAAAATTAAATTCCGACGGATGGCATGTCCCTCGTGTCCTATGGCTGATAAGGACCTTCTGGAACTTCAAGAGGGAAACTTTTCGGGACTGACTAATTATACCTCTTCTGTCATTAATCCCTTTCTTATGCTGACGCTCGATGGGCTGGAAACCTATGGTCAAGCCATAAAAGCGTTTGATTTAATAAATCGGTATGGTCTTGATTCTCTGACCATAACCGCATTATTGGACTTTTTGGCAGCGATGAATGAGGAAGGAATTCTTACGGAAGCGGAAACGGGAGTAGATTGGAAACGGGATTATCATTCTTTAATACGTTTAATTGAGATGTGTGCGTTTCGAGAAGAATTTGGAGATATTCTTGCGGGAGGGTGGAAAAACTTAGCGGAAACATACCCCGAACTTGATAAGAAAATGCTTGTTATCAAAGCTCTCGATGTAGTCTTCGAGCCACGTTTTTTACGAATGGGGACTATGGAGTTTGAGCAAGTAGTAAATCCAAAAGGCGCACATGTAGCCTCTGGAGGCTCTCCTACGTATGTAGGCGCGGGACATACGAAAGAAAAGTTTCGGCGGCATTTTGCTCGGATGGGAATTCCACAAGAAGCATATTCACGGTTATTTAATCCTCCTAAACCGGAAATGGGGGTGGATGTAGGCCGATTGACGCGCTATTCCGAAGATTGGTATACGATTCTGACGAGTCTAGGTTTATGTGCTCGAGCCCAAATGAATCGGTTTTATAGTTTTGAGTCTATAGCGAAATTTTACAATGCTGCCACTGGATTTGATGTCACTCCAGAGCAGTTGAGAACCGCGGCGGAACGCACGTGGAATCTGTTGCGAATTCTTAATCAAAACGAAGGATTTTCCCGTGCTGACGATAAATTTCCTCCTGAATGGTTTAAACCCTTGAAATATGGGGACCATAACCTAGAATTTAAAAATTTCGAAGGGGATGTAAAGATCACTCAAGAAATTGCCGAAACTCTGTTAGACAACTATTATGATGAGCGTGGGTGGGATCCAATTTCTGGAAATCCATCATCCGCAAAAATTAGAGAATTAAAACTTGAGGGATTCGATTAATATTGAATTTCTCCCTTAATAAGCAAAATCTTTTATTCATTGGTTTTTTTCGATATTCCCCATCTTATCTTTCTATTAATTTAGCACAATAGATTATATTAGGATATCTCTCCATATAAAAATGAAGCTCGGACTAAGTTACTCGAAATTCTTAAATACTCGAAAATTGTAAAGTTTATTATCTAAGAAAATAAAAAATAATAATAATTAAAAAACATCAATTTATTATTGTTATATACTAAACAGAATACAACTTATTGAAAAGAGTGGGAAAAAATATGGGTAAAGACGAACTTTTTGTTAAGAGAGTATTCGAAATAATAAACGAGCTTAAGATCCCCCTCATCGATGAGCGCGTGTATGATGATGTCAAAATTAGTTCTAAAAATGGCATTGTTCACGTGACATTTGAATTCGAAGAGGATGAGAGCGTAATTCGGGGCTTTCTCGGTTTAGCTGAATATTTCCATACGGTCATTATCAAGAGAGAAGATGAGTTTTTCATTCCACACGACTCGATGCTCTTCATTTTAAAGAACGCATAGACATTAATAATTTATTCCATTAAGATAGTATTGCTAAAATTGGCTTTCCGTAATCCTTTTTATTTTTCTCTTTTTATGATTTTCTAAATTATCTTTATATAAATTTTTAAGATTGTTTTATACAATTTAGTAGATTAAATATCTAAAAAAATAATAAAAGATTAGAGGATTTTAATATTTCTTGATACGCCTTACCATTAAAAGACATATCCCAATTAGCGAAACCAAAATTAAAGCTATGGTGTATCCGGAAATCTCCAAATCAGGTCTGGACAAAGAAAGACAATCATCATAATTATAGATAAAAACTCCCCTACTTCCCCCTGCGAGTAATATATAATCTTCTTTTTTATCTATTCCCCAACCATCAGGAATGGAAGTCGTAGACCCCATTGATCCAAGATATAAGGGATTGGTATATGAGGAAAAATCTATTATCATTAAACCTATGTCGTCTCCTGCTGCAAATAATTCAGTTCCAGATTCTTCTGTATAATAGAGTGCATATACAATTTCTCCGAGTATTACACTCCCTATCAAGGAAAGGTTATTAAGATTTGAAATATCAACAAAACTTACATAGAGATTATTCCCTCCAATAGCTAATCTCGAATTGCTAATTTTTTCTACACACATTCCGTTAAATCCTAAAGCTAAGGTGGTGGGAGTTTCTGGTAGATTGCTTCCATTTAAAGGGAAGATTAAAAAAATCGATTGACCACAAGCGTAGATATAATTTCTATCAGTATCTATATATAAACCATACAAGTAATCATCGCTATAGCCATCATAATTCCATTGTAAATCACACTTGGATTATTCACGTCTGTGATATTAACAATTGGCATTCCAGCTGAATTTGCAGCGCAATAAACATAATTCCCCCAAATCTCGAGATCATAAACAGTACTTCCCACATCTATTTCGGCAGTTCGGATGGGATTAGTTTTATTGGTGATATTATATACACATACATAACTACTCGCTCCTATGATAAGGATTGTTTCCGCATCGTTCACATCTAGACAATGGACCTCATACCGTTTCGAAGTATATCCTCTCCCGAGTAATGATGGATTGATAGGATCTGTAATATTTATAACATGTAATGGACGTTCATTTCCTGTTTGAGCAGCATACACATATTCTGAACCACTAACAACATCTCTTACGGCATAACCGTCTGTATCATATATACCTATATTAGGTGATCCAATTTCTACAGCATTTACTCTTAATGGAATTCCTACTAATATTATGAAAACCATAAAACAGAAAAAGATTTTTTTTAGCCTTTTTTCTATAAAAAAACACTTTTACATTTATATATGCTTTATTTGACACACATGTATATAAAGATATTTTTTTCAATAATCAGATTTAGATTATGTTAGCAATTCTTTATTCTTGATTATTTTTACGTAATGAGTGTGAAAATCGGGTAGTTCACTCCTTCTATATTTGACAACACATATAAAACTTTTACTAAAATTGGATTTATCTACATAATGATAACTAAAATGTGGAGATATATCGAAATGAAACGGAATATTTATTCAAAATATCGTTTGACCAGTAATTCAGTTTTGGATGAAAATTGAGAAGTTTCTCCATGAAAATTCTCCAACTCCTTTTCAAACTCATGTTCAAAGCGTTTCAAGAAGATCTCCATTTTTTTAAACAATATTGGGAGATATCGCTTTGCAGTTAATGCTAAAATGGTATGTCTCCCATATTCGAAATAGATCTTTACTTGATCTTTATCAATCATTCGCAGATTCTTTTTTTCATTTGTAATTTCTGATATCAATTTTAGAATACCTGACAGCCCCCCAGTAATCAAATCTTCACTCAACATACTTTGATTTTTGGAGTCAAAAGACTTTGAATATAAGCATAGAGAATTTTTATTGAATACATATAGATTTCTAAGACCATCTGCCCAATCAGATTCTTTAGAAGATAGGATTTCGGGAAGAGGCATTATCCAGACCAAGATAATGATCAATAGTAGGGTATTTATCGCTTTAGTGAGTTCTGGAATCCACCAGAGATCTGGATACGCTAAAAAGGTTTGCAGAGCAATAATCTTTATGAATATCCCTCCTAAAAAACCGGAAATTGCGCAAAATAGGAAAATACTAGAGATTGCCCCCCTATATTTCAGTGTATTCCGCTCGGTCGAAAAGTCTCCGCTAAACGTAATCAATAGAATCAGAGCCATAGGTAAGGCAAGTGGAAGGAAAATACTGGAAAATATTGGTCTCAAAATCCCAGAAAAAATGATTAAAATCGAAATAATCAAAATTGCTGCGGTAAAACTCCATTTTCGCCCCATGTTATCTAAAAAAATCCCTGTCATCCCGATTGTGATAAGCAATATACTAAAAAAAGAATATGGATTTGCAAGAAGGGGCACATTGAATTCAAAGGCATTTCCGATGGTATAGCCTAAGGTTAAAAATGCTAATAAATAACCTAAATGAGATTTTTTTAGGAGAATCTCCTTAAAGCTATAATCTGAGGTTAAGCGCTCTTCTGTTTCCACGTAGCTATAAACTCTGGAAATTCCGAATTCTATTATCAACAATAAGATATTTACGATGAAAAACGCTATTATATTTCGATTAATCAAGATAATAAGAACGTGTGAGAAAAGAAAGGAGATAATCAGCAAATAGCTGAGAAGGCGACCCCTATTTAGGATAGTTGTTTCATGGGTGAAAATAGTTAGGAGGTCAATGAGATAAATTCCCGAAATAAAAATTAACAATGAGATCGCGAAAATAGTATACAATAATCCAACATAAAACAAGAGAACCACCGAAATAGAGATTAAAAAAGAAAGCATAACCAAAAATCTCATCCGTCGCTTGATTTTATCAATAAAAAAGCCCGCCAAGGCGAATGTGAGGAGAAATATGATAATTGCGACGATATTGACCAGAGAAAACACTTCATCGGTATTGAAACTAATAAAGTAGGTGAGGATAAAATCTAAGATAATTATCCAGTGGGAAAATCCAATAAAAAAGTAGAAAAACCCACGTTCGGAGAGATCAACATCTCTGACAAACACTTTTCTAACCCAGTAGGAAATTGAGCTCTCCATACAAACAACCAGTTATCATTTCGTTATTTTAATCAAATATTATTCAATCTAAGGAATAACTGTTTTTGAATTTTCGGATAGTTTAAGGCATAATCTCTTAAAATAACATCAATAATTTTTTGAACTCATCTAAATCAATATGGAAATTGAAATTAGTCCTCTTTTTAGAGAAACAAAACATTTCAAGTTCATTTTCTATAGTATATTGACACATATGTAAAATATGGCTTGCAACAAATCATTCTAGAATTCTACATTCTTGTCCAAATCTTGTTTATTTCATATTAAGCTGTAAATATAATTATAAAAAGATTCTCATTGTCAAAATACATCAAATAATATTGTGAGTTAATTAATTGGTAGTTAAAATCTTTATCTTAAAATATCCATTGAAATAAGGGAATATAAAAAAGTATAATAAGGTTAACTGCGAATGATGATCATTAAAAACTCAAATAGGTAAAATTTAAAATGCAAAAAAATAAATATTATGTGTTCGCTTTAATAGCCCTTTGTTCCTTGCTTGTAATGGGGATGAGTCAAATAAATAGAATGGAATTACCTAATCCAAACTCTATAAGGTTGTCGTCTACAGAATCGTTAGGTGTTTTTGGACAAGTTGTGAATTCGAGTAAATAATTTTACAGACTTCAGTCAAGATGGAGTCTCTATTTGTTCATTGTCAGACGATAAACTTGTCATTGTATGGGAAAGTAATCATCAAGATGGTGATGGATACGGGATATATGCAACTATCATCGATGCATCAACAGGAATGAACATCACTCGAGAATTTCGTGTAAATAACTATTCCGATCGTTTACAACAGCATCCCGAAGTTTGTGCTCTTTCAGAAGATTCATTTGCGGTCACTTGGTCAAGTTCAAATCAAGATCCAGATGGCACTATGGGGATCTACATGTCGATTTTTAGCGCAACAACAGCTAAAAATATAACTGCGGAGAGTCGTGTGAATGATTTCATTAACTATTCTCAATCTTCTTCAAAGATATGTGCACTTTCAAATAATAAATTCGTTATAGTATGGCAAAGCCAAGGTCAAAATTTAGATAGTTCCTACGGTATTTATGCAAAGGTTTTTGATTCTATGACTGGAGTGAATTTAACTGGAGAATTTCAAATAAATAATCCCCTTAACTATGATCAAAAAAGCCCTTCCATTTGTGCTCTGGCTAAAGATAAATTTGCTGTCACATGGTCAAGTGAAAATCAAGATCCCGATGGAACTTACGGTGTGTATGCGACAGTAGTTAATGCGACAACGGGTTTTAATATAACTTCAGAATTTCGGGCGAATTATTATACCGATAATGGTCAGGCGTCTTCTTCAATCTGTTCTCTCTCCGAAGATATTTTAGCCATAACATGGTACGGTGATGAGATCGGTCCAAGTACGGATTTTGACATATTTGCACGAGTATTTAACGCCTCGACGGGTGAAAATATAACACAAGAATTTCGAGTTAATCATTTTGGTAATGGTAAACAGTGGTTTCCTTCAATCTGCTCGCTCTCTGATGACTTTTTTATTATCTCTTGGGGAAGCGAGGGACAAGACCCAGATGGAAGTTATGGTGTGTATGCAACAGTATTTAGCGCCACAATGGGAACGAATATCACCGCAGAATTCCGGGTGAATAACTACACAGATGATGCCCAAAGAATGCCCTCAATTGCTTCCCTTTCTGAAGATAGAGTTGCATTTGCTTGGGCAAGCGAGGGGCAAGACCCAGATGGAAGTTATGGTGTGTATTCAAGGGTATTTTTCTTCAATTCGGCTCCAGAGATTACTAATCCCGGTCCATACCATGGACAATCAGAGGTTGATCTAAATCCCACACTACAATTGAACGTATCCGATGCGAATGGGCAAGATTTAACAGTTCGTTTCTATGATAACACCTCGGGTACTCCATCTGCTCTTGGGTTTGAGACAGTTTCGGGTGGCGAATCAGAAGTAGTCTCATTGACTTGGAGCGATTTAGACTATAATACAGAATACAAATGGTACGTCCTCGTCTCGGATGGATTGGTGAGTACAACTTCAGCTCAATTCTCCTTCACCACTAAGGAGGAGGGCATCATAATTCCGAGCTTCCTGCCGATGATATTTCTCCCTCTAACAGCCATGACGGTTTTTATAGCGGGAATATATATCTCGAGAAAAAAGACTAAAGATGCATAAAAACCAGTCTTAATTAGAATTATACTTATTTTTTTCTTTTCTTATTGTTTATTCCTTCTATAGTCATTTGGTTTCTTTTGTGTATAACGTTTAATGAAATAGTTATCGTTTTAATTTTACGGTTTTAAGTCTTTTAATCTCTCTTCAAAGATCTCTTGGGTCTGCTTCATATCACTGACCACGTTTTTCAATATAGGTATCCAGAAAAATGGGATCAAAATCCAAAAAACAATTGACATCATCATCCCAGCAACATAGTTGAGGGCATCTGCGACAAATGCTCCTATCAAGGGTCCAATAGCTCTTCCTATAATATCAAAAAAATTTGTCGTTGCTAGAACAGTTCCACGATTCTCCGGCAAGTTGATATCCGCAACGGTAGCGTACCAATTACCGTTGACCGCGCCATTTGCGAATAGCCCGACTGAAAACAGAATCACCCAAATAATAACACCCGGAGTGGATATAACGTTCAAAATCGAACTCGGGTCAGAGACTTGGAAAGGAATTAAAAGCGCGATGAATAAGAATGGGATCGGAAAAATATTCCCAAATAGGGCCAAATGGACACGAGCTTTCTTATTCCCTCCCTTGAACAAATTGTCACCCACAAATCCGAAGATAATAGTCCCGATAAGCGTACTTAACAAAATCAATGCGAGAAAAATAAGAGAAATGTCGTTAGGAATGTTATGGTATTGTTTCATATATTCAAATAATAAAAACAAAATAATACCCGTGGGTATGGTATCCACAAAATTTATGATCAACCATATATTCGATTTTTTTTGAAAGATTTTGCGTAAATCGGAGATTTTAATGCGATAGGAGTAGCGTAGCGCTTCTTCTTCGACCAGTCCGGCATAATCCTTTCCAATTCGCGAAGGTTCTCTGAATAATAGTATGAAAAAGGTCGTAATGACTCCCGCCACTCCTGCGACAAGGTATGCCATCCTCCAATCGAGAGAACCTGCAATTGTTGCTAAGACCAGTCCTAACGCAGTCCCAATCAAAGAAGCGATAGAAAAGAATGAAAATCCTTTCGAGCGTTCCGTTTGAGAGATAAGATCCCCGATAAGTGAGAAGATTGAGGGGATAATCGCACCGAATCCGATCGCATTAACAGAAGTGAGAAGGAAAAACATTACATATCCGGAAAATCCCGAAGGTACGAACATAGTCAACAAAGAGAAGATGGAAAAGAGAACGCTCCCCCCAAACACAATCCATTTTCGGATTATTTTATCGGCGAGATAACCAAAGATTATGATTGAAATTCCCGAAATAATCGTATAGGAGAAGGTAAGAACGCCGAGTGGGCTAGTATTACCGCCAAACCCAAAATAGATGGAAATCAGCTCTAAATTGGGTGAAATCATGTACTGCGTTGAATATACAAAGGATATGATAATTACAAAAAGGATAATGGATAATATCGAAGAATTTCGAGGATGCTTTTTCATATATGAAATTAGATGGAACTCTGTTAAAAAATTTCCTCTTTCAGTTGGACAAATTTGATATTTGGATACCTTTTCTGGGTAATGCGGAAGGAATGGTTTGGTTATTTAAACTCAAATTCAGAACATAATTCACCATTTTCCTCATAACAGTCAAATAATGAATCTATTGAGTCGATATAACGATCCATAGATTCATACCATTTTTTTAAGAGGAATTTCATCCGTTTCTTGATTTCTTTGATATCGTTGGCATTATACACGTAGAGATAACCGCGCTTTTTTAGATGCTTTAAATTTTTAAGGTTTGAATATTCTTTCAAACTCATAGATTCTCTACTTATCAAGTTCATATCATATAAAGCCTGCAATGCTCGCTGAATTGAACTTCTGTCCATATCAAAAAAATCTGTTAGTTCTGATGTTCCCACGTCGTTATTGTTTAGTAAATATGCAAATACTTGGGTCTCTAAATCATTTAGTCCAAGAATACAATTGAATAGCTTTTTGCTCTTAAACACATCCTTCTCTCGCAATTTTTCAATATCAATTCGTTCCATCTCTTCTAACTGGCTTGAAATACTTTCCATAAAAAATTTTCACCTTGCAAATTACACATATTAATTTGTTGATTTAATATATATGACTTTATGACTTGAAAAAATGGTTGTCGGTCTTATTGGTCACGAGATTTCAGTTTCTCTAGAATATTTTTCATCCCGTTGTAGCCCATCGCTCCCACAACTTTATTTATTAAATTGCCGTTTTGAATAAACACTGTCGTGGGAATGCCTGTTATCCCGAATCTCTGGGCTAAACTTCCATTCTCATCAACATTTACCTTAGCAAAAATAAATTCATTTCCGTATTCACTCTGAAGTTTTTCAAATACTGGAGCAAAATTTTTACACGGTCCGCACCACTCAGCCCAGAAATCAATAATAAGTATTGCTGAGGGATGGTCATTGATGAGTTGTTCGTATTTTTGTGGTGTATGAATCTTTATAATGCCTTGCGGCATCGACTGGAGTTTCATATAATTTTCAAGTTTTTGTCTTCTTATTTTTTCTAACTCGTCGTCTGACATATCATCACATTTCCTAATTTATTTTGAAAGTAATGCTTTCAATTTTCATAACTTATTTTGGGTAATTAAGGTTTGTTTTTAAATTTCTTTATTGTGAATTTAAATTCATAAGTATTAGTGAAATGCTGAAAAATACACTCCTTCACTATCTTTTATCGTAATCTTAACAATATTTCTATTTTGAAATGCATAAAATTGAAAATTTGAGAAAAATTTTTTATAACAAAAGAATGCTTGTTCGCATATAAAGAAGGGAATTTCGTGTTAATATTATAAAAATTTTTCAGAATCCCCTCATTTAAATAGAACTCCTATTATTATAATATCTGAATTTGGATTATCATGAATTGGAGTGAGTGAAAATGGATGAACCATATTTTTGTATGAAATGCCATCGAAAACACATTCGAGGCCAAATATATCACGATCATTTGAAATATAAAGAACAGGAAATTAAAATTGAAAATATAGATAAATTCATCATGAAAGGTAGAATGGGGGAGGATTTAGAAGTCCGTACAAAAGAATTAAATAACGCCCTCAGAATCAATATTTATAAACAAAATGAGCTCGCATGCACCACGGATGTAGAATTTCAGAAAGATACCATTACCAAAGGCAATATCAGAAATTATATTCAAAATAATTGTATTTAACTTAGATATAATACGATTCTTGCTTCTTTAATCTAATCTAATTAAATTTGTCTTCAGCATAATTTTGACGGTCTAGATAATTGAAGTTTAACATCAGTTTTTAGATCTCTAAAATTTTATTCTTTAGAATAGGCAAGATTGTCTTTCCGTAAATTCAACTATTTCTATAATTTTTAATCAAGAGTTTTAATTATGAATTTAGTTTATCTGTATAATAATTCAAAAAATCTTACAAAAAAAAGAGTTTACTAAAGGATGATTACAAGAAAGAAAATATCACTAGGACTGATTTTTATTCTAATAACACTTTCTTTTATCTCGACGATTCCAAAAACGTATGGTGCAGGAGAAACAATTGAGAATTATATTGGTCATGATTTTAGTGAAGAATCATGGTCAATATTATATGATTTTGCCGGAAATTATTTGGAAACGGATTATTCACCTCCCACAGGTACGAATTTGACAGTGGGAGCCTCAGATAATTTACCAAACATTGATTCAAAATTCTTCTTTACCTATAGTAACATTCGCAACGTCCATAGCCTCTATATGGCTTTTCAAAATTTCACCTGGGATGTTGGAAATACCTCAGCATACGGATGTGCCCCCTACCAATTACTTATCCAACACTTCCGCCCACCAAACAACGAACGGATCAATATATTCTCCATAAATAGATTCTTAGGGCTGTTGGCATACCGAGAAAACGCTTCAACTCAAGTGGAGAAAGTACCCGATGAAAATGATGAGCTCTACATGGGTTGGGCCTTTTATTCAGAATGGCACAAGTATATCGTGAATCAAATTTTCGGCGCAGTTGGGGCACCAGCATACTTTAATGATAGTCTCTCGGTACAAGGCACTGCGACGCCAATCCCTATAGAAGAGACCTCCCCAGACACCTTTAAATTTGGTATGTCATATCAAAATATATTTTTGTTGTGGCAAAAAATATCTGTCGAGGAGGGTCTGGATGATACCGTGACTGATGTGGACCTCTTACAAAAGTGTGCTGCATTTGCTCTCATCTCTGAAATCAATTTCACGTATACTATTTCCATTGGACCGAGCGAAATCAGCGGATATAGCCAGTTAACCACTACCACGGAATATGATATTGGTGAACTTACAGATTTATGGGTGCTCGGAGATGATCAAAGCTTTGCAACTGAGTTCGGAGGAGCAAATCTTACCTTACCTCATGGATATGAATTATCCTATTACAATACTACAAATTCGATAAAAAATCGCTTGGATGGGAATGCGACTATTCCAGGATTTTCCTTGGCCGTTATTAACAATGCCAATCTAATGATAGTTAATTTAGGTAGACCCCTCCAAGGATATACATATACAGGGAGTACTAATTTCACTGATCAAACAGGAAACAGCTTAGGTGTCTCCACAAAGAATATTAGCGAAGCAAATTACAATTTCGAGGGAGATCCCGCATATAAAATAGACTTTGCGTCCAAACCTGATTATATCTTGGATGGCAGTAACACATATCCCGCCCCTACTAGAGTATTAGCAAATCATCTGATCGGAACGAATGTATCGCTGATGGAAAGACTCTATATTAGAGCATTAATGGGTACATTAGTCGCTAAACTAACTGGAAGTTTACTTGCGGGGTTATTGACGTTATTCAACTCGAGGATTGATACCGCCCAGTTTTACTATGTCACGTGCTTTCCAGAATGGTCTGGACGCTCAATCGAGCAAGACCCAACCTTCTCAGTATACATATTGGATGGACGCATTCCTGGGTTCGACCTATTTGTCATATCTTTAATTGGATTATGCGGCGCATTGTTAATCGCATGGAAAGTGAAAAAAAGAATTCCTAACTAATTCATTTTTTTTATTCTGTATTTTCTTACAATATCCTTTTTTAGAATTTCAAATAATATCAGATATTTCATTCTTAGTGTATAGATTTTAGATTAAAATTTCACGATAGGTGCCAAGCTCCCCATTCTAACGTGAATAAAAATATTAAAATATGTTAATTTCTTTATCTAATCCTATAAATTGAATAATAAGGTTTACAATGAATATCCATTCCTTTTTTATCTTAAAAAAAAGCGGTGCGTGCATTTACAACAAGAATTTTACCAACGAAATAGACTATAATGTAAATCTAATCACTCCCTTTTTTTCTGCAATTTTTAGTTTTTCAGAGAAGGTTATTTCTCGAGATTTAGAAGTGCTTGAGATGGGTGGATTGCGCTTCGTGTTTGAGATAAAGGATGATTTTATTTTCGTTTTATTATCAGATTCTACGGCGAGCATTCTCTTTGTAAATACACGTTTAGACAAAATTGCAGATATCTTTTTCAAAAAATTTCCCGAAACAGAAAAAATAGATGATTACCAAGAGATAGAGGATAAAGAATTTGATCAGATGGTAGATTCAATTATTGAAGGGGAGGAAGAAATCTTTAAAGAACGCGCCCTTTACAATAAACTGATCCATCTCTTCAAGGATTTGATATTTCAAAACGAAATTATTGGGGCGGCAGTATTAGCCACGAATGGAAATATCATCTACTCCTCTCTTCCGAACGAGATTTTACTCAGATCACTTAAAGAATTGGAAATCCGATTTATGACGGGAGCCGTCGAACTTCCCGAATTATTTTACAGTCTTGAGGATGGGAGAAAAGTCTTTTCAAAATATGTGAAGATTCCGTGGAAGCTTGATAATTTCCTTATTGTATTATTGTTCGATAAAAATGTTCCTTTAGGAATGGCTGAAATCAACCTACAAAAAGTTTCAAAACAGACTATCAACTTGATTTAAATCATTTAAAAAACTTTTCTTAGCCCTCATTTGAATGATTAAATAGTTTTTAATAGTTCTTTGAATTACATAGAATTAATCTAAGCGATAAAATTAACGAGAGTTTGTATGAGTGATTGAAAATGTTTGATGTAATTGTAATTGGTGCGGGGATCTCTGGAATTAGTTTTGCTCAAAAAATGATCCCATATGCCAAAACTATACTTATCGATGAGAATGAAGGAATACCAATTAAAACGAATATCTTTCCGGAACATAACCGCCCTTATTTAGATATTGTAAGTATGAGCGATTCTACCATTTTTCCACGCGATCATATTAAAACACTTTACCTTGGTAAAGAAGAGAGCGGAGTTATTAATTCAGAGGAATTTGGTGATCCATTGGGAAAGATTGTTTATACCGATAAACTTCTTAAAACACACATTACCGATTTCGAAGAGAAAGGAGGTATCGTAAAATTTAATGAAAAGGTGAAGAGAGTTGATAGAACTAGTGAGAAAGTTGAAGTTCATACTAGTATGGGAGAAACTTATTCAGCAAAGGTGTTGATCCTTGCGACTGGCTCTCGTGGGTTTGAAATACAAAAATCTTTAGGATTTGATACTCCCGATTCATATTTAGGGATTTATACTCATTTATATGGCTCTGAGGCTCAGGTAGATGAGAATTTCGACTTCGATTATATGTTTCATATTAATCCTAATATTAGCAAAAATGGCCCATTTTTCTTCAATGTAGGAGAGGAGAGAGTTCTAACGGGATATTTGGGAAACTCGGGCGAATCAGAATCAGAGATTGTTGATAAATTAGATAGAATTTTGAGCAATTATCCCTATATTCAATCAAATGTCACCAATTTGAAATGGGATAGAGCAGAATTTATAACGGGAAAGATCTCAAAGCATCCAATTAATAGATTTTCCCATGAT
Organism: Promethearchaeota archaeon; assembly: GCA_014730295.1. Next base: position 21,976 of record WJIN01000269.1, read on the forward strand.
CGTGTGCTTGTTCTTGGAGAAGCAGCGGGATTAGTTACAGCCTTCTTTTACGAGGGCCTTCTTTCGGGGTTAGTATCTGCTGATGCTGCAGTTAGAACCTTGAAACCTTTATTTGAACAAGGGAGTAATTTTTCTAGCTCTGAATTAAATGCTTATGATAAAGAGGTCAAAAGAATTCTATTAAATAAATATTATAATAACGGAGATGCTTGTGAATATGTTTTTTATGACAATAGCCCTTCAACAATAAAGAAAATTTGGGAGACATACATTGATCTAGTCAATGATAATCAAAAACTTCGACGCCAAATTTGGGAAGCATACCGAATGCATGATGTTGAAAATTATGATACTAGTAGAGACAAATGGGCGGGTGAGAAATTGTTCGAAAAACTCCCCACCTTTTCCAAAATTTCTCTGGGTCCGAAATTCCTGAAAGCATTGATGAAATTTTAAGGTTTTGAAATCGCTGAAATTAAGATTAAAAGAATAGAATAAGAAAAGATAGATTCTAAAATTCGATAACCTTCAATCTTCCTTTTTTAACTTAGTAGTGACCGGTGTGCATCCCAAGACTTCCTTGAATTTTTTCATAAACTCCATATCAATAGGCTGACTTGCGTCTTCCCACGACAGTTGCAGTAATTCTTCGGCCTTTTCGGGAGATTCCGAGATGATATTATTTTTTAATTTTGGGTCTTTTTCCACGTCATACAAGCTCCCGTCCTCTGTATCCCATACATAGCCGTTGTACCAATATTTTCCATCATAAACAGCAACCGAACCACCCCAAGCAACCGTGATGTGGTCATAGTGTATGAGGTTATCATTTTCAACTAATTCAAGCAAGTCTTTTCCTTCCATATTGCTTGTTGATACTTTACAAGCTTTGCAGATGGTCGTGCTTATGTCATGATGATAACAGAACTTATCACATGTTTTACCACTGTGTTTTCCATCGGGAAATCGTATCATAGCTACAAGATCTGCCACTTCTCGTCCAAGAGGGTTGGCAGCCTTTGCGATAAGTCCGTGTTCTCCCAGCATATGTCCATGATCGGATACCACTACGATAATAGAATCATCCCAGATACCGATACGCTTGATATACTCAATAAAGTAGCCGAACCAAGTATCTGTAAGGGTTACTTCAGCAGCATATCGCGTCCGAAGGTTTTTTAGCTCTTGCTCAGAGAGAATGCTAGCGGGTCCGTAAAGAGAATGCGTAATTTTACGACATCCTTCTTGCCACTTCTCATCCTCTTCATACATCCGAATGTAATGCATCGGTGGATTCCATGGTTCATGTGGGTCAAAAGACTCTACGGTGAGAAATCCCTTTCCATCCATTAAGGTTTGATAATTCATATCCAGCCATTCTCCCGCGGCTCGAAAGACTTTCGCTGGAAAGGTATCTGCTTCAGATTTCCACCAACGGGTATTTTGAAGGAATTGTTTCATCATAACTTGCGCAAATACGGTACCAGCTGTCACTCCATTCTTCTTTGCGGTAAGATATTGCTCCAATACCTCATTATCCACCTCCGGACCAGAAAGATAGGCATCCTCTTCTTGCCCTCGAATCCATTGCCACTGATCGAATCCACGTTGATAATTATATCCTGGCTTAAATTGATGATATACATCAGAAAATAACGCTGAAACATATCTTTTGCGCCCGAACCGCTCTGCTAGTGTATCGTGAGAATCAGAGATCGTGCTCCAGCCTGGAGCTCCGAGGGCGTCGCTAATGAAATCCCCTCGCGGAGTTCGGGTTATACCTTTATGATCTTCGTTAAACGGAAAAACGCGTCTCCCCGTATAAAGAGCTTTTCGAGCGGGCAGAGTTGGCAAAGATTCCGGATACATTCGTGTGAATTTCACGGACTCTTCTGCAAATTTGTCAAGATTTGGCGTTTTAATCCATTCATTTCCATACACCCCAACATGATCTTGTCTTAGAGTATCTATGACTATCAGAATAGCATTAACCATGAAAATTCACCTAAAATATTATTCTTAATTCTTTTAAAATTGCTCCATATTAAATTAATCATATTACCATTCAAAATTTCTTTAATTATGAATTCACTTTTTTATTATTTATACTTTCAAAAACTTACCATTAAGTTAAAAGGTAATTCTTATAATATTTCTTTCGCTGATACTATACCGAAAAAAATTGAGTATTGAATTAATAGGATGAAAACATTAGAAAAAACTTGATTATTAATCCGTTCTATGAGAACGAAATTTACATTTATGTTTAATTTTTATAATCGTATTATTATGTTAATTATTAAATTGCATGAAAATTAAGTGATAAAAATATGACGATGGTTTTAGAGAAATCAATAATTTGCAAACTTGGAGGAAATGTGAATTCTAATCCTGAACTGTTAATCTCATATCCTCCCTTAGAAGTATCAGATGCAGAGTCCAAAGATTTAGTATATAATTGTTTGCCTACAGGATGTAAATCAGGGGATATCGTTATTAAGAAATATGAGAACTATAGTTTAATTTCATATATCTTTTCTCTGAAAAAAGAAATCGAACGAGATGATTTATTCTCTTTTTCAATTCTACTAAATAAAAAAATCAATCCTGAACTCTATACATCAATTATGAAGCATTTTATTGAGATCTTAGAAAACAATAGTTTATTGACGGAAGAAATTCTAATTAACTATCAAAATGTAATCTATGAGAGCTTTAATGAAGAAAAAGATTTGAAAATTGAAGGAAAATCAATTAAATTATCCAATTTATTCGAAAATTTGAAGAAAGAATTCAAAAAAGATAAACCTGATCTGAAAGGTCATTTTTTCTAGGTGACGTTTATGATTCGATTGTTAACACAGACTATAGCAAATTGGACAACCATTATTATTGCTCCAATTATGACCGTATTAGTAGCTAATAGATTTTGGCAATTCTATAAAGAGACGGGGAAAATTAATTATATTCGACTTAGTATTTTTGCTATATTTTTAGCATTTGCCTGGGCAATTATTCCCACTAATTTATCTGAAGTTCCACCCTTCGATATTTTCATTAACCAGAATATAATTGGAACGGATGAGGCTACAATAAATCCATATTCAATCGCAATCGGTTTAATGGTGAGCTTTTCATTATGTATGATTGCCTATGCGAATCGATGGGAGTCCTTGTATTATGTTCCTCTGTTTTTATACGCTGGCGTAATCATATCATATACTCTTAATAATTTTAATTCAGCTTATTTCATAGTGAACCAAATTTACATCTACTCTGCTGGAATTATTGGTGTTATATTTTTTTACATTACAGGTATTCGCTTGAAAGACAATGGATCGCTTGGACTTGGAGTATTTTTTACTCTTTCGTATGCATCACTAGTTGCGGGAGAAAATATTATCGGAGATGTTTTCACTTTTCTTATCGGTGTGTTTGGTTTAATTTTTGCATTAGGTTATTTTACTCCTTATAAAGTATCGGAGGTGTCTGAGAAATGATCTGGTATATTAGTTTAATAGACTTCTTCGTGTTGATCCTTATATTATTAAATGCGTTCTTTGCAGTAAAAAAATGGAGAGAAAGCAAAATTAACATTAATCTGTTTCTGATGGTGTTCTTTCTTGCACTAATTTTTACCGCATTTAGACAATTCATGTTTGGTTTGGGAATAATTCTCGATGTTTTTTTCGGTGAGAATTTATCGATCAATGGAATCATCTCATTAATCATAATTCTGGTACCAATCCAATTTTTGTTTTATTTGAAGGAATGGAGACGGTACTATTATCTTCCCATCATATTCGCTTTTTACTCTTTTTACAACTTGTATTTCGTACCTGACAATACCATTTTTAGAATTTCTTCGATAATTCTGGGAGCAATTGCATTTGGTATTTTAATAGTTGATGGAATTAGATCCAAGAACGGAATGGCAATTGCAATAGCTTTTGTCTTCATGTATGGATTAGCATATTCAGAAACACTTACTCTTCTTACAGGAGCCCTCTTCCGTCTGATTGGTGTAGTTTTTGTACTATTAGGCACCTCTGGAATATTTGATAAATATATTCTAATTGACGATGAGAAAGAAGAGAAGATAAAAAATACTTGGATTGCAAAAATGGTTAAATAGTGTGCAATTGATATAATTGCGATTTCCGATTTTTTTTCTTTTTTTTCTGGTATTTCGCATTAGAAATACGACAAAAATTGTTATTATGTGTCATTGATACACAAAGTTGTCACAAAAATTTGTTATAAATATCTCGTATGATAAATTATAAATAAGGAATAATTCTATTATTAGAAAAAAAGATACTATTTTGATTAAAATGGGTATAAAGAATATACTTCGACGAATTGCAAGTAAAGATAAGAAAATCGTCATCACGGGGTTAGATAATGCTGGGAAGACGACAATGGTGTCCTTTTTACAAACTGGAACCTTTATTGAACATACACCCACAATGGGAAAAGAGGAGACCACAATTGAAGTTCAAGGAGTACGCATGAACCTTATTGATATGGGCGGTCAAAAAGATTTTCGCGCAATGTGGCAAGGGGAATTAGATGATGCCCAATTTGCCATATTTATGGTGGATGCTGCAGATAAAGACAGATTCTCAGAGGCAAAAGAAGAGTTATGGAAGATCTCTTCAGTTGTTAAAGAAATTCCGTTGATTGTGTTAGCAAACAAATACGATTTACCAGATGTCGCATCGCTTAGTGAAATAATTGAAGCACTTGATCTCCAGAAGCTCTCTTCATTTGAAGTTCTTCCTATTTCTTGTAAAACTGGATATGGAATTGTTAAATCATTCAAAAAGATCTATTACAAAATGACTGGCGATCAACTAACTAAGAAATTAAGACCAAAAGCATTAACTATCTTTGACAAGGGCGGTGTCCCATTGACCTCGACATCATCCGATGATGTATTGAAAGGAGGGTTATTTGCAGCTATAACGAACTTCATTAAGGAATCGTTCAATTCCGAACTGAATCAAATTAAGATTGAAGGAAACACTATAATATTTAAGCGGTCCAATCATTTAATGGGATCTATTGTCATAGATGATACCGAAAATATTAATACCAAAGAGGCAGAAGAGGGATTAAATGAATTACTCTGCCACTTGGAAAATATGTGTCCAGAATTAGAGCAAGAAAAACTAGATGAAGAAAAGCTTAAATTTTTGGTTGAGCAGTATTCAACCAATCTGCTTGAATAAAATACTTGCCTTACCTCAATTTTTTTCACTTTTTTCCTTTTTTATTTGTTTTTTAGATTCCTAGTTTATATTAAAACATTTATCAAGGCCTAAAATAATCTAAATAATATTAAAGATTAACTAGAAATAAAAATATTAATTAAAAGGAAAATTGGGAAATGGCAGATAAGATTTTTTATAATGGTAATATCGTCACTTTAGTGGACGATAACCTTATAGTTGAGGCGGTGGGAATTAGGGAAGAGAAGATACAGGCCGTAGGTTCTCTGGATACAGTAAAAGCTCAGATGTCCGAAAATGCGCAATTAATAGATTTAAATAATCGCGCATTGCTTCCAGGATTTATCGACAGCCACTTACATCCGATCATGTATTTATTCTTTCTCATTAAAACCAATCTTTCAAACCTTCGAAGTTTAGAGGAATTAAAATCGCTTTTACGAGAGGTAGCGAAAGATAAAGATTCCGATGAGTTAATTCTGGGATTACGATTGATGGAAGAGAAGTTTGATAATCCCATACTACCAACGCGGTGGGATCTTGATGAGGCGTGCCCTAATAACCCTGTATTTCTATTAAGATATGACGGACATATTGGAATTGCAAATACGAAAGGCTTGGAATTGGCAGGTGTAGATGAAGAAACCATCTCTCCAGAAGGGGGAGAAATTAGAAAAAATGAATCTGGAGAGCTTACTGGGGTTTTATCCGAACAAGCAATTGGACTACTTCTCTCAAAGATTAGTTTTCCAGATCCCCAAGAGATAAAAGAAACCGCTATACAAGCATTCAAAAACTTAGCGGCAAAAGGATTAACTTCACTTCATGGGATAATTCATGCCGATAAAGGGGGAGAATTTGGAAGTGTAGGGAGCATGGAAATTCCCATATTTCGCACTATTCAAGATGCGATTCTACAAAATTGGTATAGTATGGTTTTTACAGAACGACCTAAAAAATTGAAACGGTTAAGAAAACCTCCCCTACATGAGGAGTCTCCTGAGGGAAAATTCAAAGTAAATTGTCTTAAACTATTCATAGATGGGACTTTTGGTGCCGCCACTGCGTGTATGTATGAACCTTTTACAGACCAACCCGATAAAATTGGGTTTTGTGTGGTTGATATAGACGATTTATACGAGCAGATGAAAGAAGCACATAACTTAGGCTTCCAGATCTGTGTTCATGCGATTGGCGATAAAGGAAACAGACGCATCGTAGATTTATTTAAGAATTTATTAGAAGAATTTCCCCGAGAAAATCATCGCCATAGAATAGAGCACGCGTCTATGTTACGAGATGATGTAATTAAAGACATTAAAGAGTTAGGATTAATTGTCTCTTCACAACCTCCCTTCCTCAATTCTGAATACGATTGGCTCAAAAAACGGATAGGGGATCAGCGCTGTTCTTATGCATATCCATACAAAACTCTTTTTCAAAACGGTATTGTTATGGCAGCGGGGTCGGATTGTCCCGTAGAAGTGCCGGACGTAATTCAAGGCTTGCATGCGATGGTCACCCGCAACGGGTTTGTGCCCAAAGAATGCGTCTCGATAAAGGAAGCATTGAAGGCATATACGATAAACGGTGCCTATGCTGCTTTTGAGGAAGATGTTAAAGGAACGATCGAAAAGGGTAAACTCGCAGATTTTGTAATTCTTGATAAAAATCCTCTGGATTTAAAACCAGATGAAGTCAAAGATCTTGAAGTAGTGGAAACTATTATTCGGGGAAAAACCGTATTTAAAAAATAAAAGAAATAACATTTTCCTTAATTACTTTTTTTATCTATTAACGTCCAAGAAGAATTAATCCATATCAGTCTGTAAAATACAAATGTTCATCGAAACCAGTTTCGGCGATAAGATCTTGTCCCAGCTTTTGGATTCGTCTTTTTGTTGGATTCCGAAGGATCTTTCGGGCAATCTTGATTACCTTCGAGAGTTTTGAGTCAGAAAAATCCTTAATAATCGGGTCATAACGTGAAAATGAAGTTCCCGCAGTATAGACCCCCACATTTCCATGGGACGCTTGGCTACTGACTTGCCAATGCTCTACCTTTAATTCGATGTTTTCTAAAAGATGCGTACTAAAAAACCACTCAAGATATAAATCCATCCTCTCATGCTTACGCTTAGTCTCCTTTAGGAATTTATATACTCTCTTTAATCTATCGGGATGCATTTGTCGATAGACACGTTCATAGTTTTGCGTCATCTTATCCCTTACATGATCTTTAATATCTTGGATGATTTCGTTTACTTTATTTGCTCTTTCATCGCTAATATCTCGTTGAATCGATTGAATATGGTCTTCTATAATATCTTCTCCGGATTCTGAGCTTTCTTCTGTGTCTGGGCTACTGGAAGCTTGACTTGATGCTGACCCTGAAGCTGATTCTTCTAATTCTGGGGGCATATTATAGATTTCCTTCGGTGGAAGATTAAATAGGGCATCTAATTTGGACGGATCATCTCTTACATCTTCGATTTTTTTATTTATTTCATCTGCTGTATATCCAATCTCCCGTAAATAAAACTTAGCTGAAGATATTTGGTTTTCTAATGATTGGGCTTGGGAATATTGTGGTACACTACCTCCGAATTCGTCCTGAAGTTGTTTGTCTGCCATCATACTTATCTTTTGCTCATTAATATCCTCAATTTCAAGTTGATCAATGCTATTGAGCACATAATCTACTTGATTAGGACTCAGATAAGTTAGATTTCCCGTCGGTCCGAGAAGATATGAAAGTTTTTCTAGCTTTTTAATTGATTCTTCGAAATTATCTCTCGATTTTCCGAGATAATTATTTAGAAAGAATTTTAAAAAACTTTGATTAAATCCGGCGATAATCTTTAAAATATTCGTATCGTACTGGTTCAAATGAGCTTGAACACTGTCGGTACTACTGAAACGATCTGGTACGTTTAAGTCAAACACAACAATATTATCAAGAATCATCTGTACATAGTCAGCTTTTTCCATCTAAATCAGTCCTATTAGCAAATCTTAAAATTATTGAACAAAAATCAAACTACTAATTAAAGAATAAAATTTAGATATAAAATATTTTACATTTCTTTATTTCTGAATTTTTGCGCAATTCTTCTGGCAAGGCTCACTTGTTCTTGTGATTCTAAGGAACATTTTCTAAAAGACCGGATCCATTTCACGGGATCCATATTTTTCGGAATATATCCATAATAAGAACCCCATGCGACCAACATTTGTCCGGTTCTTCCGCACCCTGCAACACAATGTACGACAATGGGTTCTTTCTTTGCTTGGTGTTTTTCGGTAATCTCCAGAAATCGATTAATTTGATCCTCGGTTGGAGTCCCATAATCAGGAATATTGATATGATAATAATGAAATCCATCGGGAATATCATTACGATTGTCAAATTCTGAGCAATTAATAACCACCTTTATTCCCTCCTCCTTATAGATATCAAACACATAAGGATCGGGCCACCAACTTGCGGCAATCTTTTCTTTTTCTATCCACGTAAAGGGTTCAGTTCGATGAGGTTGTCCTCCTTCTGGCCAATACCAAGGTCTCATTATTATTCATATCATCTCTCATATATAAAAATTAGATAAAATAAAATTATTCTAATTGAAGATGGTTGGATTGTTGTTTAAGCATTTCCTTTAGTATGTTTTCTGCTTGCGTGTGGCTGTTTACTACGGGGTCTGCTAAAAGGGCCTGAAGCGCCATTCTTTTCGATTTCTTTAATACAGCTTCCACGCATAAATCTTGTACGGATGCCTGATTTCTTAATAAACCTGCTAACCCTTTTGGATATTCTCCGAGCTTAATTCCTTCAATACCGCTATTGCTGATTTTTGCTGGACATTCCACTACGAGATCTTCTGGGAGATTTGTAATAATTCCATCGTTCGGAATATTTACAGCTAATTCTACATGATTGGAGTCTGTTAATATACCCTCAATAATCGGTATTGCTCTTTCTTCATCAGGCTTTACCAATCGAGCTCCTTTTCCACGTTTAATTAATCTCCGAATCTTTTTTCCCTCATAACCGATTGCTATCATATAGGTATCCCTAAACTCTTTTATGCCTGAAATATCCGCGATATCCCACGCCCACTGGATATATTCTCCGAAGTGCGAATCAGTGGTATATGGTATATATCCATAAGTTTCTAAAATATATTTATTCAAATCCACATCCTGATTATCTAGCTTTTCTAAATAATTTGGCCCTTTTTCTCTGAGCTTAGGATAGGCATCTTTTCCAGTATCTCTATAATTGATTTCCAATACTACACCGAAATGATTAAGACCACCTGCAATGATCTCCAAATTAGAGAGATCTGTATTTAAAATCCTCGCATAATGAATCATAAAATGCCCAAGTTCATGGCAGAGCCCGACAAAGTTTAGTTTCGGGAATTTACGCTTAATTGCCAAACAAATCCTACTCATCGGATTTGAAAAGTTGATGAACAGAGCATTTGGACATAATTTCATTACATCTTCACATATGTCTAAGATTGGAGGAATTACACGCAATGAATGAAATAATCCGCCTGGTCCTCCATTTTCACCAAAAACTTGTCTATTACCGTACCAGTGGGGGATGTGAAGGTCTTGATCCCATAATTCGAACCTTGGAGCTACCTCAATGGAATTAATAATAAATGTTGCGTCTTTGAGTGCTTCTTCTCTATCAGTGGTCGATTCCAATGTAAAATCTAAATCTCGTTCATCTATCGCATCTTGACACGCTTTTGCAGCTAATTCTAACGATTTGGCATCAATATCATGGAGGCATATTGTAGAACCTTTCAAAACTTCACTGTTCATTATGCTCCCCGCGGAACCTAATCCAAATTGTAGAGAGCCCGCACCAATTAATACAATCTTTTGCATATTATAGATAAAATTAGATTTAATAAAAATTAAAGTGCTTTATAAATTGGGATTTCAGAACATCTACTATTTATGAATCATCTATTGGGAATTTTTAATTTATCAAATTCAATTCAATTTGTTAGAAAGATGAAAAATTATGATATTTGGTTTTTGAGAAGCCACACTGTAGGATAAGAATGTTAATAGATGATGGAATTATTTAGAAATATGAAGAAAAAAATACATATTAGTAGGTTGTAATAAATGATAATAATTATGATTTAGATGCACTAAAAGAAAACGTAACTAATAGTTTACTTTTCTAATCAACCTTTTCTCAACCAAATGTCTTATTACATGTGTTAAGTCATTTTGATTTAGACTCTTGAGAGGCCGCTTCTCTTTAATAGCTTTCATAACAGTATATTCTTCTCGGGTAATTAATCCTAATTCATAGGTTAGTCCTAAAGTATTGCTCGATGGACCATCAGCTTTAACAATCTTTTGACTAAACACTTTTCGTATTGGTTCTAACCGATACTTGGCTAAACTTTCCATTTAATTTCACCTTTTTTTACTCTATACAAATATAATAAAACTCCTATTAAAATTCAAATCAAAATAGAATATCAATCAATATATAATCTAAATAGATCTGTGATATAATGGCTAAGTCAATAAGATTATAATCTACCCAAAAATTAGACATTATGGAATTATTAATAATTATTAAAGATAGAAATTATCTATTGGTTACAAATGGATCCCGAAAAATTAAGTGTTTATGATACGCGCCGATATCCGGTGAGACCGCATGTAGGTGTCGGAGTATTATTGGTTAGAGACGATCATCTTCTTTTAGTAAAAAGAAAATATAATCCCGATGCGGGATATTGGTCAATTCCAGGAGGACATCTAGACCTTGGTGAACAAGTAAGGCGCGCAGCAGAAAGGGAGGCACTTGAAGAGACGGGGTTTCAAGTGAAAGTTACCAAATTAGCAGGGATAATCGATAAGATTATGTATGATGATAATGGTAAAATCGAATATCATTACGTTCTACTCAACTATTTTGTCGAGCAAATTGAAGGGGATGAAAATCAAAAACCTATAGCCGATGATGACGCTCTAGAAGCTAAATTTGTTCCTTTTGAGCAACTGAAAGAGTATAGATTAACTGGTTCATTGGTAGAATTATTAAAAGAGCTTAAAATAGGATTTCAATAAAAAGAAATATAAAAAGGAAAGATAATTTCTAACCAAAATGAGCTTGGGCAAACTGGCCAATCTTTTTAATAGCTTCTTCTCCTTCAGGAGCCCAATCTGCAAAAGCTTGAAAGACATGTATCATATCATCCCACACATCTAGCTTCACATCTACTCCCGCTTTTTCTGCTTTTTTAGCCAGACGTGCTGCATCATCCAACAGTATTTCTAAACTCCCTACTTGAATGAATAACGGAGGAAGACCGCTTAAATCGCCATATAAGGGGGATATGAGGGGGTTTTTAGGATATTTGTCTTGTATATACAATGAAGCCATAAAAAGCAAGTCATATAATTTTAGGAACTTATCTTGGTTACTGTTAGCCTTAATTGAATCTCCTTCCATTGCTAAATCTGTCCAAGGAGAAAGACATATTGCCGCCGAAGGTAAGGCTTTAGCCAACTCCTTTAGTCGCAATAAAGTGGCGATGGTTAGACCTCCTCCCGCAGAATCCCCGGCAATGATAACTTGTGATGATGGGATACCTTGTTTCTCGATTAACCATTCATAAGCGGAAACAGCATCATTTAGCGCTGCTGGGAAAGGATTTTCGGGGGCTAAACGATAATCGATTAATAGAATTCGGGCTTTTGATGCTTTTCCAATTCTCATAGCCAAATCCTGATGAGAACTCAATGATCCTTCGATGTATCCTCCTCCATGCAAATAAAGAATAACTTTTTGAGAATCAGCTTCAGGGCTATCAATCCATACTGCGTTCATTCCATTTATCTCGATATGAGTTAGCGTAATTTCCGAGGGCAGATCAACGAGCGCTGCCAGACTGTCTAAGCTTTCCCTCGATTCTCTCACCCGATTATGTATTTCGATTTCATTACGTTTTTCAAGTAATTTTAACACTCTACGCATTCCTTTGCTTACCATACAATCACTTTAGGTTTTGCTTAATATTTAAAATGTGGAATTATGTAAACTTTGGTTATTTCTCAATATAATAGTATGGATTTTTGTTTTTATCAATCAAAATTTTTTATAATACCATTTTTTAACCTTCCTGTGAAAATACCCCCTTCAAAATAGTAAAGCTAAAGAATAAAATTCTAATCACATTAATTTAATCAATATCTAATATTAATTGTAAAAATTTGTTTAATATCGAGGCATAATATATTGTCCACCCTAATGAAAGAAGCTAAAGATGGAAACATAACCAAGGAGATGCAGATTGTTGCCAAAAAGGAAAACCTTGAGCCAGAATTCATCCGCCGAGGCATTTCTAAAGGGAGAATCATTATTCCAATATCAAATCAGAGGCAACTCGAATCACCCATAGGTATCGGTAAAGGATTGCTCGTCAAAATAAACGCGAACGTCGGTTCTTCGAAAAAAGTATTCGATCCCGAGGAAGAATTAGCAAAAGCGCAAATTGCCGAAAATTATGGTGCAGATACCTTAATGGATTTAAGCACCGGAATTAAAGAATCAGATGTAAAACAGATACGCCGGATGATTCTGGAAAATACGAATATCCCATTAGGAACAGTCCCTATTTATCAATCTGCCTTACGTGCCATCGAAACTAAAGGAGCCATAATTCATATGGATGAAGATGACCTTTTTAATGTAGTCGAGGAACAAGCAAAAGAAGGTGTGGATTTCTTTACTATCCATGCGGGAGTCACAAGGGAAATCGTCGATTATTTAGTTGATCACCCTCGTATGATGGGTGTTGTTTCGCGAGGAGGGACGTTTTTAGCAGCCTGGATATTGCATCATGAACAAGAAAATCCCTTTAATACAAAATATGATTATCTCTTAGAAATGGCCCAAGAATATGACTTTACTCTCTCTTTAGGTGATGGTATGAGACCCGGCGGAATATTCGATTCTACTGATTATCCCCAGATACGAGAGTTAATGGAAATTTCTACATTGGTAAAACGAGCGTGGAATAAGAATGTTCAAGTGATGGTCGAGGGTCCTGGGCATATACCGGCGCACGAAATTGAACAAAATATAAAAATTCAAAAATCTCTCTGTGATGAAGCTCCCTTTTATGTGCTTGGTCCATTAGTAACCGATATTGCTCCCGGGTATGATGAAATCGTGAGCGCAATCGGAGGCACAATAGCTGGACTTGCGGGAGCAGATTATCTTTGCTATGTGACTCCCTCAGAGCATCTTGGATTGCCAAATCGAGAAGAAGTCAAAAGAGGAGTAATTGCCTCAAGAATCGCCGCTCATGCGGTTAATATTGCAAGATATGGGAAACGTGCTTCGGATTGGGATTATAAAATGGATATCGCCCGAAAAAATTTGAATTGGAAAGATATGGTTACTTTAGCCATAGATCCGGACCTTGCTGAAGAAAAACATCTGAGATCGGGAGAAAAACTCGATGAGGAGGTATGTTCGATGTGTGGTGATTTCTGTGCTATCAAACTCTTAAGAGATGCATTAGAAGAAAAAAAATTATAAATAGGCGCCAATTAATTTTGTAATAGAGAAACCCTAATCAATGGAATATGGTTTTTTCTATTACGGTTTTAAGTCATCTGAAAAGTAATACGGTGTCAGAATAGGGAAAAATTCTCTGTTTAACTCTTGAAAAACCTTTTCCGGTATTAGTGACCCATCTTCTGGAGGGTTCTTATATATTTGCTTTAGTTGTTTCACATACTCTCGCATCTCTAGTTTCAAGAAATAAGTACCTTTTTGCGCAATTATTACTAAGTAATAGGGTTCACGATATTCTACGATTATAGCTCTATCACCGAATTTTAAAGAATCTATTCCTGCCTTGGATTTGGCGACTTCCTCACCCACATTACTAAATGCTATAGTGAGCCCGCCAATGAGCTGCGAAGTAGCTCCACTCTCGTTGAAATCAGCGAATTCATCAGAAAGGGGTTTATAATAATGCGTGATTCCCGCATCATCTACAAGACTAACGGCTTGTACATTTGGGGGTACTAATCCTATCAACTCGGGATCTACAAAATGTGGAATACTGATTAGGAGTAAAGCTACGACGAAGATGGGAGTATTATAGGTTGAAAATTCTACTCCCACAGCATCAAGTATACCTTCTGTAAATTCGAATATTATATTTATGAAGAGAAGAACGATTCCCGCAAATTGTAAACCTCCTAAAATTCTTGCCCGATCACTATGGTGAAAAAATGCTTTTGACATTCGAATTCCGATTAATAATACCGTCAAAAATACACCAATTGCACCGATTTGAACTAAAGTTCGTAGAAAAATTTGAAATGCGGTATTAGTCCCATAATCCATCGCGAATAGTGAATACACATTTTTAAGACAATAGGGAATAATACAGAGCGTGATGAATATCATCAGTCCAGGACGAGGACTTTCTCTGTCATTCAGTTCAAAATGGAAAAACAAGAAGAATATGGAAAGCGTGGAGGTTAAAAGTTGGATTTCGAAAAGCCAAGTCTGTGGAACAGAACCGCCAGGATTCCAATTTGCCCATCCAAAGAAATAAGAGGTCATAGACAAGAATAATCCCACCAGCAGAAAGATTAAAGAAGTCAACCCGTATTTGAAAGCTCGATAAGAAAGTAAAGATGCAAAGAACAGCATTATTACGGCTAATGTGAAAAAATAGGGCGAGAATGATCCTATCTGTGCATATACAACATTGCTCTCAAACCAAGATTCAAAAATGAAACTTGTAAAAAGTAAATATATACCCGCAAAAATACTCATAATTACTGAGATAAGAAGGATATATTCTTTCGCGCTTTTGAGAAAACCGAATAGATTACTTGAAAAAGATGTTTTTTTGTTCATTTTAATCCAAGCATTTTATTTTAGTTTATGAATAATAAATAGAGAGAAATTAACCTATTTAAAAATGTGTGAAACAGTTCCAAAAAACCGAAATTGTATAGGGAAATAAGCCTCATATTACTCCACTGACTCATCTTGATGCAAAATTTCCACAATAATTTCTAATTTCCGAATCATATCATCTGCGTCTTGAGCAAATAACCGCATCATCGCTTCTTTACCCATTGCACCTTTATCCCAAATTATGTCTGGAATTCTTCCTAATTCATCAATAGTTTTCTTTATTAACCATTGCATAGTAGAATGTTCCCGTTTCTTAACCTCTTCTGGTTGTTCCTCTCTAATTATTTCCCGTAATTGTAAATCGGAGTGCTGCTCAAGTCTGGTGATTATATTTGGAAGATATTTCAAATTCATCACAACAGTGATTTTCTTATCAAATTGTTTAGCTGTAAGAATGAGTCTTGCTGTATGATCCGACACACCAAATTTAATATCTCCACACGCTTTTGGAAAACCTCCTATAACCGTAATCCGACCTTCAATAGCGGCAATCTTTTCTTCAGACTCTGCATTCCTAGTAGCTACAGATATATTTGTTCTTACCTCTGGAATTAGCACGCTGAATGTTTGTATGCTAGAAAAATAATTATAAATAGCTCTAACTTGATTAATTGCCTCTAATTTGATATTCTTCATAACTGTTCACAGTATTCTTTAATGACAAAAAATGAAAGAAATAATAAAAAATCAGAGATAATTAGTAAAAAATTCATTTAGATCTTTCAAAAGCCCATCTTGCTTTATCTTCTAATCCTAATGCTTGGTAAGATCTTCCTAAATAAAGCCACGCGTCTGGAAATTCAAAGTCCTGTTTCACCAATTTGAATAGATGATTAATTGCCATATCATATCGTCCTCGTAGAAAATTGATTTTTCCCCGTAGAAACATTATATCGTGCTTTTTATCTTCATCATTCGCAAAACCATCTAACATTTCTAATGCTTTCTTATATTCTTTCTGTTTAGTTAATTTCTCAACAACTTCGATTGTTTTAAGAAAGACCATATTCTTACATATTTCTTTGATCTTTTTCTTATTTTCCTCCTCCATCTGGAGTTTGAGAGTTTCCCGTTTTTCCTGCTCTTTTTTTTCTATATAGACCTGGAACTTTTGAATAATGGTATCATCGTACTTAGTGTTGCATAAAGGACATTTTAACGAATGCGTTAACCATTCCCTTAGGCACGAAGTATGTGCAGCGTGACCGTTTGGGCATTCATCATACTTCTCGGAATTTTCATCAATAGGAAGATGGCAAATAATACAAGAGGTTGGCATTTGATAGTTTCTATCAGTGTTTTATTACAATTATATTATACTAAACATATAACTCTAAATTATTATATCTAGCGAGCATTTTTAAGAATGTTCTTTTCGAAAAAAGATTAAATTGAAATACCATCATAATTGTTAAAATAATAATCACACATAAGGAAATTCTATATGTCTATCAACCTTACAGAACTCTTTGAAACCCTCTGCAATAATTTTTTTCAAGTAAACGATGAGGTAGATGCGATAATTGTTTCTGATATTGACGGACTCACGATATTTGGCGAAAAAAGGGAGGAAGTAGATCTGGAAATCGTGTCAGTGCTTACTTCAATTGTCCATCCTGTATTGGAACGGATTCGGGATGAATTTGCCTTCCAACAATTCGGCACTGCTTCGTTTGATACAGAGGAACATAGATTATTATTTATCTCCATTGATGAAAAAACAACATTAAGCTTGGTTATCGATCCGATGGCGTCTTTAGACAAAGTCTCTCCTTATGCGTATTTTTTAGCCGAAAAAACCGCACGAATATTAAAAGCAGAACAAGATGATATCATCCAACTTGAAATACCTAATTTCGAATATGAGGCAGAACGAGCCCAACAGCTCAGAAATCAAATTTATCAACTCCGATTAGATACAGGGAGAAAGTTTCGATTTAAATTTATTATTATCGGTGATCATGAGGTTGGTAAGACCTCGATCGTTCGCCGTTTCGTAGAAAATAAATTTACTCATGATTATCGTGCTACAATTGGTTTAAATATTCATACCCATTCCATCAACTTTTTAGAAAACGATGTAAAGTTTTCCATTTGGGATATCGGAGCTCAAAAGTACTTTAAACGATTTCGGAAGACCTATTATATCGGCGCGCAAGCAGCATTCATCGTGTTTGATTTGACCGTTAGAGAATCATTTGAAAATGTGATTTCATGGGTTGAAGAAATTGATAAATTCCTTAATACTGAGGATTTACCAATCATTTTAGTGGGAAACAAGTCCGATCTAGTTGAGGAGAGAGTGGTAGAATACCAAGAAGCCGTTCAGATGACAAATCGTCTGACTGAAAGGGGTAGTACGAATATTTCTTATATAGAAACCAGCGCACTTACGGGTGATAATATTCACGATGCTTTTCGATTAATTTCATATCATTATATTGCCAAAAGCAAAGAAATTGAAGAACAAAAACTTAAGGTGGATGTATTGGAGGAAATTCAAGAAATATTACCATTAAAGGATCAATTAGTTATCACATTCTTGACGGAAAGCCGATATTTTAGCCCCGCCTTACAAATCCTCAATTCTACCTTATCAGAGTATAAAATGACCAATAAAGTCGAAGATAAAAACAAACAAATCTATGAATACGAGAACGGTATAACTTTACATAACCATTCCTATGAAAATATGGAAATAGGGAAATCTGACGGTATCTTTTGTATATTTGACGCCAGAAATCGAGAATCTATCAAACCTGAATGGAAAAACATCATCATTAAAATAATTGAGAGAATTGATGAGAAAAAAGTCATTTTAGTGGGGATTAGAGTGTCTGAAAACGCTGATTGGTCTAAAATTTTGGAGGAATTTGATATAAATGAATATTTGGAGAAAAAAATGGTGTCGTTTCTGTTTTTTAAGATAGGAGATGAATATCGGTTGGAAATATTTGATCAACTAAAAGTTATGTTTAGCACGATTGAATCTATATCTCACACATAGGGTCAATTAATTTTTTAGAAGATTCTTGAGCTTCTCACTGATTAGGTCACCCATTTGAGTGGTTGTGAGTGTATCTAGCATTTCATTTTCAATATCGATGGTTCGACCTTCATTTAATGCTTCTTCTACACTTTTTTCTATATCCTGGGCGATTTTTTCTTGCTTGAATGATTCTTCGAGCATTAATTTCACACTTAAGATTGTCCCAATAGGATTCGCGATATTTCTACCCGCGATATCGGGGGCTGACCCGTGGATCGGTTCATACATTGACACTTGACCCGGATGGATGTTTCCGCTTGATGCCATCCCCAGACTCCCTATTAAAAACGCACCCTCATCGCTGATGATATCTCCAAATAAATTCCCTGTAACAACTGTTTCATAATCGTACGGACTACGGATTAACCATTGGCAAAAAGCATCAACATACATGTTTTCCTTTTCCAGTTCCGGATAGGTTTTTCCAATTTGTTCGAAAATTTCTCTCCATAATTGACTAGGCTTTAAAATATTGGCTTTATCTACTGAAGTTATTTTCTTATGATTATGCTTTTTTGCAAATTGGAATGCATATTCAATAATTCTCTCACAGCCACTTTTCGTGTATATCATATTATTAATGGCAACTTCCTTTTTCATAATACCACCGATATTGGCATAAAGGCCTTCAGTATTTTCCCTCACGATGGTAAGGTCAATCCCCTCTCCGATATATTCGTCTTTAAGAGGACACCGATCCCTTAGTGCATTATATAGCTTTATCGGGCGCAAATTAACATAAAGATCTAATCCTTGTCGTATCCCTAAGATCGCAGATTCGGCAACTCCTTGAGGAAGTCCAGGCATTCCTATAGCTCCAAAAAGAAGGGCATCAGACTCTTTTATAGTAGTGAATGATTTTTCAGGCAAACTTACACCAGTTTCCTTCCATACTTTCCCGCCTGCTGGTGATTCTCTGAATGTAAAATCCAAATCTGTGTATTGATCAACTATTTTTAAGATTTTTATTCCTTCTTCTACGACTTCTGGTCCCACACCATCTCCTTTTGTAATGGCAATTTGAGCTTTCATTATGAAATACCTTTAAAAGTTTGATCATCTTTATTTAACTTGATTTTAGCTAATATTAAATATTAAATGAATTTATTGAAATCCTAAAAAAATACTGCTAAATAAAATAAGAGATGATAACACCATGGAAACGGAAATTTATTATTTTTCAGGGACAGGTAATTCGCTCCATGTTGCCAGAGAATTAAAAAAAAGAATTCCCAATACAACATTAATACCCATTGTTAGTGCGCTTAAAAGCGAGAAGACAACTTCTTTCGCCGATATAGTTGGAATTGTGTTTCCTATTCACGCACATACCTTTCCTTGGGTGATAGAGCAATTTTTAAGAAAAAGTAATCTGCGGGGGGCCTCCTACCTTTTTGCCCTTTCAACTCGTGAATGTGCTGATAAGGTCTTTTCTGATATGAACAAAATTCTCAAAAAACAAGGCATAGAGCTGAATGCTTCTTTTATGGTTAATACGCCCGAAAATTTTATTCCGGTTTTTCCAGTCCCTACAAAAGAAGAGATAAACCATTTAGAAGAAGAATTACAAAACCACTTAAATACAATTCAAAATAAGATTTCTAATAAAATACCTCACCATAGAGATACCGGGATTTTAATTTCTGTGTTTGCAAATACAATACTTCGCATCAGCACTTTCTTATTTCAAAAGACTGGTTATTTTGGATTACAAAAAGCATATTATGCCAATGAGAAGTGTGTGGGATGTGGAACTTGTGAAAAAGTCTGTTTATCTAATAAAATCAAAATAATTAACGATAAGCCAGTTTGGAACCGAGATATCCCTTGCATGTATTGTTTTGCATGTATTAGTTATTGTCCCCAAAATGCGATTCAAGCAAAACGGATGCGAACCAGTAAAAAAGGAAGATACCATCATCCGCAAATTACCGCGAAAGATATCTCCAACCAAAAATCCTATCCTTTAGGGGATTCTATTTCGATCAAACACTGAATTTATGGGCTAATTTCATTAATATTAAAAAGGAAGATGGACGTATTTGATTTGAAATGACTCAAATTAATACCAAATCCAAATTCCTAGGTGGGATGATCGGAAGTGCGTTAGGCGATTGTATTGGGGAGTTAGCCTTTCGATATGGGAACGAAAAAACTCTTCTCACTCAAGTTGCTAAAAAGGACATTATTCGATATACGGATGATACCGCAATGGCAATCGGAATCGCGGAAACTATCATTACGTCTGAGGGTGACTGGACAACTCAAGACCTTGGAAGAACATTTCATGCCAATTTTAATGAGGAACCTTATCGAGGATATGGGAGCGGACCACCTCAAATCTTCCGGACAGTAGAACGGTCTGATAAAAATTATCAAGAAGTAGCCAGTCAATTATTTGGTGGAGAAGGTTCATATGGGAATGGGGCTTCTATGAGGATCTCCCCTTTGGGATTGTTCTATTATGATTCCTCGAATATGTATGGAGTCGCCAAAAAATCTGCGGTTACAACCCACACCCATTCGTGGGGTATTGACGGTGCAGCGATTCTTGCTAAATTATTAAGTCTTATAATTCCAAAACAACCGGGAGACCTTACTGATCAACAGAAAAATGGGATATTGGATGAATTAATAGAATTCTCCAACACAGATAAATATAAAAATGTTTTAAAAAGAGTGAAAGAATTAATCCTGCAAGCTAAATCGTTAAAATATGCCGAAGGAATTATAGGATCTGGAGTGTTAGCATATACCTCAGTTCCGTTTAGTATCTTTGCGTTCCTCTACAATCCAGAATCATATAGAAAAAATCTTATTAATACAGTCTTGCTTTCGAGAGATCGAGATACTGTGGGTGCGATGGTAGGGGGTTTACTCGGTGCCTATTTAGGGATTGAGGGTATCCCAGATGAATGGATTCAAAAACTTGAAAATAAATCATATATTGAAAGTTTAGCCCTCAGCCTTTTTGAACTGAAAAATGATTAGAAATTTTATCTTTATTAGGATCCGTATTCAAATTACATAGTATGAAAGAGATTGTATTCTATGGAGATGATGCGTTCTTTTATGATTTTCCGGAACACGTTGATATATACTACGCAAAGCCAACCATTAAGCCCAAAGATGACATCGATGCTGTAATTGACTCAGCACTACAAAATCCAATTAATTCTCCTAATATAGAGGATTTAATCACTCCAGAATCAATAATATCTGTGTGTTTTGATGACATAAGCGTTCCATTACCTCCAATGAAAAGAGATATTAGAGCAATAGCTGCTCAACATGTTATTAGGATTCTCAAAGGGATTGGAGTGAAAGATGAGAATATAAATTTTATTTGTGCGACCGGACTCCATAGGAAATGTAAACCTAAAGAATTAAAGCATATCTTGGGAAAAAAAATTTATCGAAAATACAAAGCCCAAATTATTAATCATGATGCTGAAGACAAGAATAATCTTATCACACTCGCCACCTCTAGCGAAGGTTATAAAGTAGAAATTAACAGAACGGCCGCTCAATCAGATCTTATTATTTATCTCAATATCAGCTTCACTCCGTTAAATGGGGGATGGAAGTCTATTATTGTTGGGTTAGGAAGTTATAACACGATTATCCCCCATCACTCCCCTGAAATCTTAAAGCAAGGGACATTTATGGATCCTGAATCTTCGCAATTACACAAAATCATCTGGGAGATGGGCGAACTTATAAAAGACAAGCTTAATATATTCACCATCGAGATGGTTATTAACAATAAATTCTATCGCGGAATTTATAAAAAAATATATGACCCTCTCAAATCTCAATTACAAAAACCGCCCTTATGGCGTAGAATGCTTCTCTCCATGCTGAGAGCTTTTCCGAAGTTCGTAAAAGCATATGTACGGAAAAAGTTAAAAGCGGGATATCAATTAATTGATGTGTTTGCGGGAGATATAGAGGATGCGCATAAGAAATCTCTGGAGGTCATGAATCAGCAGCTCAACGTGGAAATTTCTAAACAATATGATGTTCTGATTTATGGCGTGCCCAATCTCACCCCTTATAACGTGGGTTCAGAGATGAATCCGCTTTTGCTTCATACTCTTGTTTCCGGATATTTGTTTAATATGCATCAAGGAGATTCACCCTTGAAAGAAGATGGCACACTTATTATTTTAAATCCCGCCTATGAGAACTTTGATACTACTCAGCATCCGTCATATCGAGATTTTTATTATGATATTTTGTCTACTAAACCCGATATATTTGACCTCAAACAGATAGAACATGAATATTTGCATAATATGGAATATATTACCAAATATAGGAATAAGTATGCATATCATCCAGTTCACGCTCCCATCGTCTACTATTGGGGAACTCGAGGGCTGTTAAATATCGGGAAAGTAATTGTCGCTGGTGCCGATAATAAAAATGTATTAGATGTGTTCGGTTTCGAATATGCGAAAGATTTGGGTGATGCTCTTGAAAAAGCCCAAAGTCAATATCAAAAAAAAAGCTCAATCGCATATTTTTGTATTCCTCCCTTATTTGTGGCTAAATTAAAAACAAAATAAAAGCTTTGAAGTCAGAGTTCCAGACTGAGAAGTTTATTTGATACTTCTTATCTTTTCAAAAGTTTCATAGTATATTTTAGTGAAAAATTATATGGGGTATCCTCTTTTTTCATATGCAATTTATAACCTATATATGTGCTTATTAGATGAATAAGGATAAGTTATTAGAAGATATTGGACAATATTCTGGAAATCGTCGTCTTGATGTGTCTGAATGTGAAGAACCTCGCTATGATGATGAAGAAAGTAAAAAAAAATGGATTGAAGGAGAGCGAAAAGTTCGCATCAAAAGAAAGTTAAAACGATGGCGAAATAAAATATTAGATACAACTCGCCCTAAAAATCTTAATATCCACCTCGTCGGACAGTCTCATATTGATTGTGCGTGGATGTGGCGGTATGAGCAAACGAGGAAAAAGGCTCAAGTGACCTTTAACAAGGCGATTTTCCATTCAAATGTCTATCCCGATACATTTTTATTTGCGCTCAGTCAGCCAATCCTCCTCGAATGGATCAAGGAGGATAACCCGGACCTATTTTATCATATCCAAGAAAAAGTTCTCAGCGAAAACATAGAACTTGTGGGAGGCTCTTATGTGGAACCTGACTGTATGATGCCTTCAGGTGAGGCAATGGTCCGCCAACGACTCTACGGGATGAGATTTTATAATACTCATTTTGGAAAGCATCCACTCCCAAAAGCAGAATGGTTCCTCGATTCATTCGGTTATAATTTTGGTTTACCCCAGATTCTTGCGAAATCCGGAGCACAGTATTTATGGACCAGCAAATTAACGTGGAATCGAGATACCACCTTTCCGTTCGTAAATTTCTGGTGGGAAGGTCCAGATGGGACACGATTACTGGCTGCGAACTTTCATTATGACCCACAAGTGTTGGAAACTTGGGAAGAATATGAAATTGGGAGACACTTACTCAAGGCGGACGGCAAAAAGGTGTGGAGCTATGAGGATGATTATTCCTTACTAAAAAAGCATGTCCAAGAGGATAAAATTTGCCCGCATGTGGGATTCTTTTTTGGTCAGAGCGACGGGGGTCACGGGCCCACCTATCAAGAGGTTGCTGAAGCGAATAAGCTTTCTGAGATTGAATGGTTTGAATGGAGCAGCGTTGAATCCTTTTTTAAAGGAGTTGGAACTTATGCACAAAATTTTCCGATCTGGAATGATGAGCTCTATCTGGAGTTCCATCGGGGATGCTTCTCTAACCACAATCAAGTCAAACGTTATAATCGTAAATTTGAAACACTCCTTCCCGCGATTGAAAAGCTAGCAGCTCTCTCATTCCTTGCGAGTTCGGATTATTCATATCCTCGACAAATGATTGAAAGCTTATGGAAAACCACTTTAAAAAATCAATTTCATGACGTATTACCCGGCAGCTCGATCCCGGAAGTCTATGATGATTGTTGGGAAGATTGGCTCAATCAAGAATCGCTTATTAATGAACTTCTCTCTGAAATAGGAAAGACCTATTCCCAAACCCAAACCCAAACTCAGTTCCAAAGTAGTAAGAAAGAAAATGCCTCACGACACCTCATTCTTTTTAATCCTTTAAGTTGGACGCGAACAGCTCGCGTTTTTATTCCAATTACTCTTTTTGGAGATGATAAGATACGACTAGATGAGCATCAGAAGCCTTCCTATGCCCACCTTATCATCTTGGATGAAGATAACGTACCATATCTATGTCAACCAATCGCAGCGGAATCAGATGATTTAATTGATCCACGACCCGCTGGCTGGTGGACGGTCCTTGAAATCGATGCACTAACCCGATTACCCGCCAGAATCGAGCTTATTGATAACATCAATCTGAGTCAGAAGGATGAAAATAATGGGGAACTATTCGAAGTTTCGTCTACCTCCTTATCAAATGAATGTATTCACATAGCCCTTGATTCAGAGACTGGCGCCATAACTGAAATAATCGCGAAAGATATAAATAATAACCTCAATCTTCTAAAGGGTAAGGAGTCAAATCTCACCTTCGGGTTTCTGGATAATGAGCCGATTCAATATCACGCGTGGAATCTTACCCCCGAATATTGGGAGCATCCCATAGCCTTCTCTAACAAAAAGGGAGTTGAGCTAATGGTGGTTGAGAATGGCCCCGTTTTTAAAACCATTCGAATACAACGAATGCTGGGAAAAAATCCAGTAATACAAAAAATAACCTTGTTTAAATCCGACCCACTCATCTATTTTGATTTCATAGCCAACTGGCAGAGGGAAAATACCATGCTAAAGGTAAAGTTTACCCCCAGTTTTAGAGCTGAAGAGGTAATGGCTGATGGAATGTATTGCGCGATTTCATCAAAAGTATTTCCCGATACACCTTGCGATAAAGCTCGATTTGAAAAGATTTGTCATAAATATATTGATATGAGCACACCTGATAAGCAATATGGTCTTGCTCTTTTAAATGAAGGAAAATATGCCTTCGATGTAAGGAACGGCGAACTTAACTTCACGATGCTTCGGGCGTGTCGTTATCCCGAAACTGCTCCTGAAGCGTGGGTAAATAAAGAACGTGAGCTCAATGAGAAATATTTTTCACATCACGTTCCGGAATATAGTGGTTTGGGTCCTTTTAGCTGTCGCTATGCGTTATATCCTCATAAAGGTGGGACACTGCAATATGCTGATGGGTCACCCAACGTAGATATCCATAGGAATGCAGAGGAGTTTAATAATCCAGTTATGGTTATGCCCCTCACACAGAGCCTAAGTTTGGATACGTCGCTATTTAATATCAGAGATAAGATGATTGAAATCATCCCCGAGAATGTGGTTTTGACAGTGATGAAGATAAATGAATGGGATCGTGATAACTCTTTGATATTGAGATTTTATGAAACGTGTGGTTCCTCCACTCAAACAAGAATCTTATTCGGACAATCGTTCGGAACGGTTATATCATCTATAGAATCTGTAGATTTATTAGAAAGATCTGAAGTTAGAGAGTTTGTTTGGGATAAAAAACAAAATTCATTACGATTTACTATTGGAGCATTTGAAATAGTATCCTTTAGAATTTTCTTGAATTAATTCTGTTATTTTTTATACATGAAGAATAAATAGTTCTGTCGTCCTCTATCTAATTTTTAATTTACGGAATACTTTATTGCGTTGGTAATCTAAGTCAGTTGACTCTTCGAACCTTGTTTTTGTAGAAATCTCGTGGGAGACGGCTCAGAGGGTATCTCCCGACTTTTCTTCTGGGACTTCAATTTTTTGTCGATCACGCAACTTTGATCAAGTTATTAACCCCATTATAAAAATTGGACGATTTTACGCAATCTTTAAATATTTGAATTGGATATTATTAGTTAAAGGAGTTTATTGTAAAATATGTAAACTTCTTAGAATAAAAATATTTTAAAATACAAAATTAGTGGAGGAATGAAAAAAAATGGCTAAAAAAGTATTTGCCTGGTCCCCAATTCGCAAATTAATGAAAGATAATGGCGCTGAAATGGTTGCTCGTGACGCAGTTGACGCTTTAATTGACTATCTTGAAAAATTAGCAAAACATATGACTCGAAAAGCTCTAGAAATGACACGACATGCGGGCAGGAAGAAATTAACCATCGAAGATATGGACATGGCGATTGGATTAACCGAATAAGGTGTTTTATCAAATATCTTTATTTTTTTATTATATCTTTTTTTCTAATTTATAACTTTTAAATTAATTATAAAAATTAGTAAGATATCCATATAAAAATACCTTAATAATAACTTTTTTAACGATTAATAGATGGATATTTTTAAAGAGTAGAATTCTAATTATACTAATAAAAACATTTAAAGTATGTTGATGAATCCAAAAAAGGTTGTGATAAACGAATTTTTAACTCTTAGGTTAGAACATGGCGGGACTATGGTTTATATAAAAGGGAGAAAGTTCAAACTCTTTAAGAATCTTCAATCTCATATATCCTTTAAAGAAATTTCAAACCCGTATCAAAAAAAAGGAAAAGTAACAAAAGAACAGTAAGAAATGGCAGAAAAAAAGTTTAGATCAAATTGTTCAAAATTGAAAAAGTGGTTTGAACAAGACTATAATCCAAAATTGCTGAAAGATTTCAGTGCATTCAACCTTTTGAAGAAGTTATCTGAGGTTGGAGACCCTCTAGCGGAAAGGATATTTAGAAATGAAATAATCTCCGCCTTTAGGACTGGTAAGGACTCAATTGTTACCCATTTAAAAGGAGGGGGATTTTTGAATTATTTAAATCAGAACCAAATGAGAGAATTACTGATAAATAAGTACAATGATCAAGAAAAAGAATTGCATCTTTCGGAATTAGGTCTCAATAGAATACCGAAATTTATATTTGAAATTGATGACATTAAGATTTTAGATTTAGAATCTAATTCCTTAGAGTCAATATCTGATTCGATAGAAAGTCTAATCCACCTTCAAACCCTTAATTTAGATTATAATAATTTGAAATCACTCCCCGAATCAATAGGGAATCTAAAATCATTGAAAATCTTATCTGCAATAAACAATAAATTAGAAGAGCTCCCATACACAATTGGTAATCTTACATCATTAGAAATAGTTGATTTGGGAGCGAATCCTAATCCCAGAGTTTTTGGCACTAACAAATTGAAAGAAGTTCCAGAATCAATAGGGAATCTTACTTCTCTTATATCGTTAGATCTTGAGGAGAATCACTTAAAATCTCTTCCTGATTCAATAGGAAATCTGAAAAATCTCGAAGAATTATTGTTAGGTGGAAATAATTTGAAAACGTTACCAGAGTCTATATTAAATCTCAACTCTGATTTAATGTTTACAATCTGGGGGAATCCATGTTTAGAAAACGGAGATCCCATCGCGAAGAAATGTTTAAATCATTTCCAAAATATTTATTCTTAGAGAGAAAGATTTTAATGCATATTTCTTCCATTTGAGTGTTCTCTTGTAATTTCTTTTAAAATTGATAATTATAATTAAATCAAACATCATTTTTGCCTCCCTCATGGAAAGGAATTAATAAGAATTTGATTTTTTAGAACAATCCACCATCTTTAGGAGTATATTACTTCTCGAGAACAATATAATTTAAAATGATGCTATAATATATATTTAAAGTAGATTTTTATTATCTTGCGACTATGTTAGTTTATATCCAATTTCTAAATTAAATATAAACGGAAGGTATGAGGAATGGTCGAAATTAAAGATATAAAAGAGTTATTAGTGGTCGGTGCGGGTACGATGGGTCACTCCATCGCTCAAGTGTATGCTCAAGCGGGATTCCAAGTGGATCTTGTGGATATCAGTCAAGAAAAGCTAAATCACGCTTTAGAGCTCATTCAATCAAACTTAGAGATATTAGCAGAATTTAAAAGAGTAGATTCAACCCAAATTCCAAATATATTGTCCCGAATTCGCGTATCAACTGATTTAGCCCAAGCTGCTAAGAATAAACTATACGTCTTAGAAGCGGTCAGTGAAATTCCGGAATTAAAGCAACAAATATTTGAGACTTTTGCGAATTTCTGTTCCGAGCGGACCATTTTAGCAAGCAACACTTCAAGTTTGGACATTTTTAAACTCGTAAAGCGAATCGTGAATTTAGAGAGAGTTATTGGGCATCATTGGTTTGCTCCTCCTCATATTATTCCTTCAGTAGAAGTGATCCCCAGCAGAAAAACTTCGCAAGAAACAACGGATTTTGTGGTTGAATTATCTGAGAAGATCGGAAAGATCCCAATAGTGACAAAAAAATTCATTCCTTCTTATATCGTAAATAAAATTCAGGAGTCAATCAGCGCCACGATGTATGAATTAATGGCAAGAGGCGTTGCGACCGCCGAGCAAATAGATCTAGCCATAAAAACGACACTCGGGGTACGCCTTCCAATTATAGGGGTGGTGCAGCTACATGATTTTACAGGACTTGATGTAGTACAAAATATTCAAAGTGAAAAAGGCGGTTCGCTTCCGATTGTCGATAATAAAGTTGAAAAAAACGAATTGGGAGTTAAAACAGGAAAAGGCTTTTATGATTATGGAGATTTAACTGAAAAAGAGATTTTAAATAAGAGAGATCGATTATTACTGCAGCAACTTGAATTTTTGGAAAATCTAAATAATTTTCGTCCTATTTAAACTCGTGTCTTCTATGCTAAAATTGTGTTCCCAACTAAAGTAAAATTAAAGGAAAGAGATTTCAAGAGAAACAATTCATATTAATCTATTCACCATAATCATCGTTTTGTGCTTTATTTTTTATATTGATGATTTCCTCGTATAATTCACCTCCAGTTTCAGGAGGAACATAGAGTGACCTCTTTGCTTTTAGTTGGATGGCGTCATTTGGGCAATAATCAATACAATTTCCACATCCAATGCATCTCCGCTTGCTTATAGTAAATATTTCGTTCTTAGGAGTAATCGCATCCATTTGACAGCGATCCAGACACACTCCACACCCATCACATAGGTCGGAATTGATTCTCACATAATAATTTGATTTGATAAATTTTGCTGGCATGGGAAGCGAATTTAAGATTTTTATCGCTTCACAACAGCAAACACAACAACTACAGATAAAGTCTGGTTTTTGCGCATTATTAATTTGATGGATTAAACCGTTTTCAGCATTCTTTTTTAGGATTTCTAGAGCTTCTTTTTTATCAATTTCCCGTCCCCATCCATGTTGAATATATCTCTCTGCAGCATAACCAAAGCTGACACAAACTTCTCTTCTCTCAGTCATTCTGCATGGCTGGTTAATTAAATCTTTCCCTTGGCGACATACGCAGTTCGTTACCATGAATGGTCCATCAATACTGTGAAGAATTTTTTCAATATCATCATATGGCGCCATTTTAGTAGAGAAGTCTACATCTTGTCTGACGGGTATAAATCGAGTTTGAGGTGTCGGAATTTTACCAATTTCTTGTAAGTAAGAGTCATACAAATATTTAATGGAGTCTTTTAAAAATCCAACTGTTAATTTATTTACTTGATAATCCCACATTCCGATCATAAAATTAGCGAGACCATAAGTTTTAACTTCTCCTTTTTTGAGGGCCATTATTACCCCCTTTTTAGCCATTTTATCCAGACTTTCTTCCAATTCTTCAAAAGACTTTCCTTTATATTTTAACCGAGAAAAAATCTCTTCCAGTGGTTCCAAATTATCCCAAGAGAATTTTAACCCTAATGCGATTTCTGCCTCTTCTTCGGTGAAAAGCTTTTTGAGTAATCTAATCTCGATTCCAGATTTAGTTGGTGGAAAGGCAATCGTTTTCTTATCAAGATGTTGCTGTAATTTTCTGTACACTCCCGCACTCATAAATAAATCAATCCAATGGAATTATTAATAGTTATCGGTATTTTTTGAAATGTCAATCCATAGAAATTTTCGAGAATATGATACTGCAAAAGTAGTTTTAAAATAAAAGCACGCAATACTTATTAAAGATGCGTAGATCAGATTAGATGAACTTCTTTTTTCCATATATTTATATAGACTTAAGTAAGAAAAGTTATTCATATTCGATTTAGATCGGAAAACTACTTATATTATTTCTAATTAAATACATTCAGAAATAGACTCGTCGGGCAGATATTCATGAAGCTTCTAAGACTAAAATTATAATTTCAATGAGAGTTCATCAATTTGATTTTATTAGCTTAATAAAATTCTTAAAAACAATAAATGCTAATTTTATCCATAGGTCGTTTATAAAAAATAATGGGATATTAACCTACAATGTGTAAATATTGCTATGAGCACACGGGTAAGGTGTGGTATTTACAAGATATTTCACATGATCTTACCGCGGGAAGATTCTTAAAAGTGTTCCCCGGACGCTTTCGGAAATGGTTTTACGAGTTCATCGATTCTAAATTGGACCAATTCGTTGATGACAGCGTAGCCGATATTAATGAGCTTCAAGCGGAGCGAGACCCATATAAGGGGCTTACACGATGGTTTTATAATTTCTTTGCGAAAAATATTTTGGGTGGGCAAGTAACTACGTCAGTGGATGATGCCATCAGGGTGCTGGATAAGGGAGAGGACTATTTTCTTCATTATTGCTCTTGTAAGAGGGGCGCTGGAGGTGGGGATGATTATCGATGTATTTTTATGAATCATAATGCTCGAAGACAACGAAAATTAAGCACGGAAGATAGAGGCCGATTTATTGACAGAGATGAAGCAGAAGATATTATAAGAGAGCATAGGAAAGACCATCATTTTCATACGGTTATGTGGGGGATGAAAGCTAAGGTCGATTGCATATGCAATTGCGACCATTATTGCGCGGGACTATATGTGCCCGAAATCCGATGGGGGCTTCTTCCTTCTATGAAGATCACGCGTGTGAAGAATAGGGATCGATGTGATTCGGATTGTAATATTTGCATGGATATATGTTATGCAAATGCGATCGTGAAAAATGACAAAGAAAGGATTTTAAAAGTGAATGAGAATAAATGCATAGGATGCCATCTATGTGTAGAGAATTGTCCTCGGGGTGTGTTTGAGTCTGTTCCTCGCAAAATCTATTACGACGCCGCGATCGGAAAAATAAAAACACGTAATGTAGACTATTAATCTATAAAAAATGCCCCAAGACTCCAAAGCCATAAACCCATAAAGAGTATAATTATCAAAAACGGATAAACTCGCTAGATTTGCTGGAGAGGGTTTATCTTCCTTCTTTTTTTCATCTTCATAATTTATATCTTTTTAAAGCAGCAATCAGTCAACGCCAACATCTCCTCAAGGCATTCGTCTACAAATCGGACCCGTTTTTTCCATTCAGAAGTGGATTGGATGCTATTACTCCAGTTTTCATATCCACTCTCCTCTATTTCCATATGATACCTATCAGGAGTTTCCCATTCGTGTCCTTCGACCTCAATATATTCGGAATCTTTTGCGTGATTCCATAGGATTAAGGGCCATGCTCCATAAAACCCTACGGTAGTGCGAGAAGGATATCTAAGAAGATGATGTCCCAATTCTGGGGTGAAAATGTAGCTTACGGAGATGATGTCTATATCTTCTGAAAATCCGAGTATCTCCGACCCTACATGATTTACGATCTTTTCAGTATCTCTTTGCGTGCGTGGATGGGTTTGGAAAGCACGTTCGGAGCGCCCAATGTGAAGCAAATCAAAATCCAACGAGGTTTTCATTGTGTCCATTATTTCGCTCGGGTAATTATTAATCCAATGGAGGAGCCTATCGAAATCAATATAGAAAATTCGCAGATACTGTTCTTCTTCACACGCATCGAGCGCGCATCGAATAGCGAAAGAATAGGTATCAATTTGGGGATCTTTGGGAGTTTTCTTCACCGTAATATCATACTTTTGTAGAGTTTTAATTACTTCCGAAGAAGTAAAAGAGGTACAGGAGACGATAATTTTTGGGTCGTATTTCTTTATGAATGATAATGCCATTTCAAAACTCTTTCTAAGTCGAAACTCTGGTTCGTGGAGTGTAGAGGTAATGATAATAGAATCGAAAATATTCATATAATATATAACATAAAAAGCGAATTATATTTGTTCTCTGCATGGCATTTTTCTCTAGAGAGAAAAATAAGCAGCACTCATTTCAATCATCCTATTTTGGATCAAAATGTCAAAAGTTAAAAGCTATGAATTCTTTATTATATTCAGAGACAAGAATACAATCGAGTCTTACGATTAAAATAAACGATTATAAATATTACAGAACACACGAAGTATTAAGTTATGAATTGTATATCAACCGAAGACGTAAAAGAATGGAACGGAAGAACAATTGAGATTGATGATTCTGGCACTGGTGATATTGTAGGAGATGCATTTATTGGTTTTCACGATGTCCCTACGGGAGAAATTATCTTTCGAGGAATTTCTGTTGGATTCTATACAGAAGAGAATAGAAATGACGATGGACCGAAAAAGCGAATTTTAGAAGCGGTCAAAGACGGCCTGAAAAGCCTTAATTTTAATAAAGAACACGATCGAATCCTTCTCTGTCGAGGAAGTTGTTTTGACTTGGTAAGAGAATGGTTTGAACAAGAGGAATTTTATTATTTACCCGCAATTGTTGAGGGTAAACTTCAAGATGCCGTTGAAGGAAGATTCATTTCCCATTTGAGATCCCTTGGAGTCAAATCCAAGAAGTTATCAAAATCAGCTGGAAAAGAACGGTTTTTTATTTTATTTAACTGGGTTTGCGAAGACTTTCCAAATCGAGAAAAATTTGTAAAGCGTGGGTTTCCCGCGTGGCAAAAACGTTGGCGAGGAAAAGCTCAGAATCGATACGAGTCAAAAGCTCAAAAACGCAATTTTATCAAATCTCGAGCTAAGGAAATCCTTCAAAAACAAATCTAAATTGTTCTTTTTCCTTCTAAGATTTACAGATATTAATTTATTTTATTTTAAACATTAATCATTTTTTGGAATTAGTTAAAATTTTTTGAAGATCTACTATATTTACCTTTTTTATTTTTCAAAAAATTAGTAAAATTCCTATAAAATCTCGTATTCATTACATCTATGGTATTTTATTGGATTATAATAATAAAACATTAATAATGAATAAGAATTATAAAGAATTTTTTTATCGAAATTGGTGATTTTTGATGGATAAAAACAATAATAATGAAAGTAAGAATAAAGAAAAGGATAAAGAAGAGCGAATTTATACCTTTATAGAAGGAGAAGATATCGATTTGACCCCTACAAATTCCGATCATTTCGAAATTTATGCAAAATGGACTAATTCAGAGAAAGTACGAAAATTTGCTAGAAACGAAGTACCTAGAACTATTGAAGAAATAAAAAAATGGTATGAACCACAGGGAGAAGGTCCTAAAGAATATATTTCTATGGAGATATGGCATAAAAAAGATAAAAAATTAATTGGATTGGGAGGATTGAATCATATTAACTGGTATAATAGAACTGCTAATATTTTTATGCAGATTGGAGAGTTAGATTACTGGAGTCAAGGAATCGGAACCGAAGCAGCAAAATTAATTGTGGATTATGGGTTTTTAGAACTAAATTTACATAAGATTTATGCTGGTGTGCTATCCAAAAATGTAGGCTCCTGGAGTTGCGCAGAAAAGGTAGGTTTTATCCAAGAGGCAACCTTAAAAGAAGAGGCTTATGTAGATGGCGAATATCTAGATGTTAAAAAGTACTATCTTTTGAAAGATGAGTGGCTTAGCCAAAAAAAATAATTATTAAACAGAGTGATGAGTATTTCAACCAATGAACTAAATGAGAAAATAGCACCCTTTTTAGATGGAGATCATATATGTCTTCTTCCAATAAAAAAATCACATTTAGATCTTTACGTAAAATGGATGAATAATCCTCGAGTACGACGCTTAGCCCGATCTACTATTCCCATGAAAAAAGAAGATATTGAAAAACGTTTCGAGGAAAAAAATAAAAGAATAAAAGATAGTTTCTATTTTGAAATATTTCATAAACGTGATAAAATACCAATCGGAGATTGTGGTTTTAATCATATAAGTTGGATTGATAGACGGGGAAATATTGGTTTAGGTATAGGAGAACCGGAGTATTGGAATAGGGGTGTTGCTTCAGAAGCAGTGGGTTTATTGTTAAAATACGGATTTGAAGAACTAAACCTGTTTAAAATTTATGCGGATATTTTTTCTCCAAATATTGGCTCTTGGAAATGTGCTGAAAAAGTAGGAATGAAACGTGAAGCAGAATTAAAAAAACATGAATATATAGAAGGGAAATATTTTGATAGCTTTATATATTCTATCTTTAGAGATGATTGG
>WJIN01000270.1 GCA_014730295.1 Promethearchaeota archaeon
CGATATTATCAGCTAACTTTATTATCTGTTCAGCTTGGCTATTGAATGTTTTGAATTTTTCTAAATGTTCTAAAATATTTATGAGTACTCCAAAAAGTGACTATTTATTTGATTCAAAAAGACCTCAAATTTTTTCTTTATATAGGTTCTTACTCTTATCTGTGTACCCATAAATAAATTCGAGATTATAGAAAAAAATGAACAAAATAGATGCATCCGCTTCTTACAAGGTGAATCAATTCCTCAGTGTGCGTTTAGAAGAGGGGATCACTAATATCTATGTGGGCGGGAAGTTCTTTAATAAATGTAAATATCTCCTAATGACTATTCCCTACGATGAGATTCCTAAATATGACGATATTGGCTCCATAGATGAGATGGAAGAATATTTGGATCATGGGCTTGAAACTCAGTTCGAACGACGGGAAATAACACCTTCAGAAGAATTTTGGGGGCATTGTAGCAACCTTCAGGCGTGGGCAGAGCATAATTATGATACTCGTCTTCTTCATTCGAATTTATCATTTCCTCTATTAAAGGAGCTTGCGAATGCGGGTGATCCAAAAGCCCGAGAAGTGTTTAAGGATGAAATTGCACGCCGAATTGAAGAAGGTAATGAAAAAATCATAATATTCTTGATTAACGGCAGATATCTCAATTATCTTACGGATGAGGAAAGAAGATACATATACGAAATTAATCAAGAGAAATTGAATCGAATCGCCTTACAATTATTTAAGAATTCTTCAACAATAGCTTCATTATATAATCTTGTCGCGAAATTATCTTTTCCGCGAGAATTATGTGAAATCTTGCCCGAGGAACCTGCTGAACTCCAAGATGTATCGATCTATCGGCTTTTAGGGCTTTTATATATAAAAAAACGATCGGGCTGCGATGATAACATTTTTGCTTTGCTTCAAAAGTGGCAAAAACTACTCCTCTCGAAATTAGTCTCTGCATTTCGTACTTTGTTTGAAAAATTTTCTCTGGTTGATGACTTTCTATTCGTACAACAATATGAATTAACTTTACTTCTCTTAAGTACTTATTTTCCGTATAAAAAAATTACCCTTGAATTTAGAACTTTAATTGAAATAATGAAATCATATTATAATCGGAAAGGAACATCAGAATATACAATTCATGGATGTAGAGAGGGTGGTTTTTTCTCCTATAGGGTGTATAAGAATGAGAGAGATCTCAAGCTATGCTATTTCGATACCCGCGAATTTTATACTTACACAGAATTCATAGAAAATGATTTTATTGATTTGAGTTATGAATTTTTTAACGACTATAAAAAGCTTATTCGGTTTATTTTCTTACCATCCGATAAAAAGGATAGTATAGGATTCCCTCAAGAAGCAACTATTAAATATTTAGATTGTAGTTCAATTACCCTTGATAAGAAATTTAAGAAGATGCTAATGAAATTCAATTCGGTATGCCGAACGATGGGAGATAAAAGAAAACGATTTAATAAATGTATTCGAACATTTCACAAGTATTTAGGCTCCCTCAGTGAAAAGGATCCTCGAACGCTCTTATTTTCAATTTTTAGTATTTTGGATGTTTTTCTACGAAACACATATAATTTTCGTTATTTGGATTTTGTAGAATTCCATGAGACATTACAAGATTATTATCGGAACAAAGGAAGAAAGATAAACTATAGAATAGGTTTATTGGGCTTCCAATTTGTCACGATCCATCGCTTAGGTCAAGAAGAGGATCCCGAGTTCTTTTTCGGGAATAGGGCTGCAGCTTCCCA
Organism: Promethearchaeota archaeon; assembly: GCA_014730295.1. Next base: position 1,775 of record WJIN01000270.1, read on the forward strand.
TAAACACGCGCGAGAGGACTTTTTCAAGGTACTTTCTCATATTTTCTTTCCGGAAGGAGATGAGAAGATTATTGCCGTTAACATTGTAAAGGATAATATCAGGTTTAACACCAGAAGAACTAATTGAAGGCAATGAAAAGGTAAGAAAAGAAAATTAGGGAAAATAAAAAAAAATATCGGTTTTTTTAAGAACATTTGCTGCGATATTCCGTATAAGCTAAGATAAAATCCGTTTTTTCCTCCTCGGAAGAGTCTTCTTTCAAAAGACCGTAGTTCTGTATCATCTCAACCAAGTCGAGGATTTCTCGTTGGAGATTATGAGTCTTTTCCTTTCCATCTCTTCTTTGGAGGGGCGTTTGAAACATTTTTTCCATACACAATCTTTTTTTTTTGATATTAGAATATGATTGGACAATGAATCTGATGTGTATATTTAAAGGAAAAATTGAAAATAATGGTTTGATTTTCTAGTAAATATGGAAAAAAGATCCTGATATTTTCTCCGTATTGGGCGGGAGTTTCCTTTCTACCTGCAATATGCTTCAACCATTAAATTCGGATCTTAGAAATTTGTCGGACTCTTAAGATTAATAGAGAAAAATGTCGATATTATTCATATGGAAGAACCAACTTCATATTATGATTGGGAAAAGGGTACCTATCCCCATAAGAACGAGCAAAAGTCCGAATTAGCAGAAATCGGGGTAGAAAAAGCAGAACTAAAGGAATTTCTTAGTACCTGGAAGAGAAAAAACCTAAAAGAAACTTAAAGAAAGAGTAAAAAAAGATGAAAAGATAAAAAGAGATAAATTAATTGATTTTATTTACATAATTTTTCTCTGCGAAAATCTATGTACGCCTCGATAACATTTCTCTTGTCCAGTCTTGAGTAGTCTCTCCGTAAGAGTGTATACCCCTCAAATAGATCGAATACGTCTTGGGCTTCTTTTTCTAAATGGTCCGATAAGTCTTGAGTTTTTTCTTTAACTTTATGTTGACTCATTGCTTCAATACCCATTTTTTTTTTTAAGATATAATTTTGTATAGTATTTGGTTTCTATATGCATTATTAAAGAAAAAAAATTGATCGCGTGTAAAATTCAGTGATTTGAAAATAAAATTTTAATCTAATCTTCAAAATCCGATTTTTGCAGAAAAGATTGTTTGGTTAATTTAGTACTCCTTTATTTCCAG
>WJIN01000271.1 GCA_014730295.1 Promethearchaeota archaeon
ATCTTGCACCTATCTTTTTGAAAATCTTTACCCATTCTTTTGGATTCCATTCCTTTATTGTGTTATTAAATATTGGAACAAACTGATCGTAAGAAAAATTCTCTCCATAGGTTTCTTTATGATATTTTTGAGTTGGACTATTTGATATTCTAAGCGTATTCAAATACCATTCTGCATATGGATTATTTTTAAAGTGTTTTTCCATACCTCTCTTCATGGATTCAATGAGATTCATACCTGTAACCGCAAAAGCAGGTACAGAATATAATCCCCAATGAATAAAAATTCCTAACTTTGCGTCATGAAACCACTTTGGTACTTTATGTTTCTTTATGGAATTCTCTTCCGGAATATAATTAATAGATTAATCACCTTTCCTAAAAATATTTCAGTAGCTTCTCCAAATCTTAGATATTAATACTATAATTATTTCGATTCTATACTATTTAAAACTGACATCCTTTTTAATGAAGCTTTCATTTACCTTAATCAATAAATTTATATATCTAAATAATTAATTTTACTACATATAACATCTACAATTAGTTTCGCTATTCCCACATCATTAAAAGGGGTTAACTAAATGTTTAAACGATTGAAAAAGGAACTCCAAATAAATATCGATAATAAGAAAGGACATCTTTTCCTAGGAGATGATAAGAAAGATATTCGCTTATTAATGCTTCGACCGATAGATCTCATCGAATTCTCCGAATTTGCGGGCGCGAACGCTGATGATATTTTAATTTGGTCTGGAAAAACCATTGGAAAGGAATTAATGGAAAACTATTTTTATGAGAAAGATTGGAGTTTAGAACCTTTACCCGTGAAAAAGGAAGTATTTTTGGGCGTTCTTGAAGGCTTAGCACTCATGGGATATGGATTTTTAAACGCAGTGTTCCAGAAAGATCATGTGTTCGTAGATATCTATGGTTCATTATCGGAAGAAGAAAAAGGAAACATCATGGCGAAGAATTTATGTCTTATAAACCAAGGAATTTTAAACGGCATTTTAGAAGTTCTCGGTTTTGAAGCGGAAGGAGAAGAAACTGAATGTGTCCTTTTAGATGATGAACGCTGCCGATTCAAATTCACCCTCCTCGAGACCGACATCCCCGAAGAGCTAACAGATGAAGAGAAGCAACCTGAGGCGATCTCGGATTTCCTTTCTTCATTATAAATTTCTTATTTTGCACTAATTTCTTCTACTTTTTTCAAAATTTTTATACATTTAGAACATTTCAAATTGATTTATCTCTCAGACAGAAAGCTCTTGCTTCAAAATTCTCTGAGGAGCGTAAGGATAAATCTAATCTAATTTTTATACAAATTAAAAAAGATAAGAAAAAGAAAATAAAAAAGTAATTAAAAAATTTAGGTATGACAGAGTCGCTCAATAAGCGTTGGATCGACAAGCTCTTTCTCTTCCCAGCCGACGCTTTCAAGATAATCCCTTATATCGTCTTTGAGGTTTAAGGGGATATCCGCATCCACTCTTATAAATTTCTCCAGATCTTCTGGAAAGTCAACGCCCTTATATTTGCGTTCTAAGTCTATCCAGTGGGATAATTTAATCATACGTCCTTTGGAATTGTCAGCAGGTCGCATAGCTAATTTTGCTACAAGACAGATTGCCTCTTCCATTGTCTCTGCTGTGGTTAAGAGATGTTCTGGAGCTGGACCTACTTGATGGTCAGGTGTGCCATCTCGCGCATTCCACACCCTCCAATCCTCTTGCTTATCTGCTCTCCCAAGATACATTCGTCTATATTCCGCTGCATGTGGTCCAACGACCGCAGGAACTCCTAAACTGTTTGCGCTACTGGCAATACTAGCTGCTTTTTGACTCATCGCACCCCACGCGACACCAACAGCACCGACACGATTCAAGATATAATCTGCGATTTCTTCAAAATTACCTCTTAATGGTCTACGAGCAAAAATGTTCGCTACTTTACACGCCGCACCGGTAATGTGAGGATTACTTACGCATGAACCTACGTTTACGAGACCGCCTCTATCGAAATCTCCTGGGAATCGATCATATAATGTTTCCCCATCCTCATTTTTCACGAGCCCAATATCCATCGCAGCACATCCAGAGACACATACAATGTAGTTTCTCTTACAGAATTCTTCCGCCATGGTATATAGCTCTTGAATTTCATGAGCATAGTTCGCACATCCGATAATCGCGACAATACCCGGAATTTCTCCTAATACGATCGGGGCTCCGACATTTCGGATTTCTGTATCTCGAATGGGTCCTCGCCCTACTCTTACATTAAATTTTTCGTTCTTGATTTTATCTCTTGCAGCGTACATTATCAGTGTAAGAGGTGAGACATCTTTCATACAGTCAGCTTCACATCGTCCACAGTCTAAGCATTCATCATATACCTCGCCTAATAATGAGAAGTCTCCTTCCTTAGCCAATCGTACACCCTCTACTAACGGAAGATCATTAGGACAATTTCTCTGGCAGTTTCCACAGCCATTACATCTCAAGGCCATTTCAATGCATCCCTCTTCATCGGGAACCGCACTTTTACCCTTACGAAGTGGTCGTACTCTAATTGCTGTTTCTACGGCTACTTGTCCAGCTTTCACTGGGTCTAAGACTAAAACTCCATCTGCCTTCCCGCTTACTAAATCATCGATTATCTCTTCTACAGGATCGTCGCTTCTGTCTGGTAAACCATTCATATTTTTCTCATTCGTCGCGATGAATGGTGCATTCACCAATTTTGCTTGCTCATACGCGCGTAGATTCACACATTGCTCATCTACCATCACTACATCGGCTAATCCAGAGCGAATATAGGACATTTGTCGGGAGAGTGAACCAACGATTTTCGCTCCTTCATAATATCTGGTTAAGTCTAATGCTGTACAGCAAATCGCACCTACATCAACCTTGTCTGATACACCATTCTCTCTCATATAATCGACTAATTCGATTCCGGGGGCAACATTATGACCAATCATCAAAATAGTTGCCTTGTTATCGAAATCCATCGTGCCCATTCCTAATTCAACTAAAGGAACATCTGGTTCTCCAACTGGAAAACCATAAGCCGCAATCTGTACTGCATCAGCAATCTCCATACCAACAGAATCGCATAACCCTGCTAACATGCTTTTTGCTTCATAATCCTTATAGCTAGCTTCTTGTCCAGTGTGTCCTGCAGCTAAAAGGTGTGTAATATTGTATTGTACCCACTCCATTGCCGCTTCCAAATCTTCAAGAGTTTCGGGCTTCATACCAACAATTGTTCTGGTACAAGGCATCTCAACCGCGATGTTATTTCCGAAGTTAATTGGAACGTTACCATACTTTTCCTTGAGCCAGTGAAGCAGATGATCGCCGTGAGCCGAATGACAGCTAGCTCCGATACAACATGCGATCTCAACTATTCTTGCTTGTTGAGTCTCCATATTGATACCGCATGCACCAGTTCTGCCCTTTGATAGATTGCATTTACCAAACGTGCACAAGCAACACATATCGCATATCGGCATATAAAACGGTTTATATCGGTCCATTAGCTTAAAGAACCAATTTCTCAAAGTTGGAATATGTGGCTTTGGATGAGGTCCCATTGGCTCCCATTCTTCCTCGTCGCCGTATTGTATTTTCCCCGTAGAGAATTCGAACCCCTTGATTTTCCCAAGTGGTCCTTTATACTCATCGATTTTTAATCTTGCGCCTTTTCTAGACATATTTTTCACTTTTTGTGTTTTTATCGTTATAAATAATATAATTAAGGATATATTTGATTTATTTTAATATTTTCCAAATAAACAATTGTTCAATAAATTTAAAGATTAATTCTTATGTAGCAAAATTAAAAGTGGAGATTTGCTTAATCATTATGTGTGTGATTTTTCAAACTTTTTGTAAGCCGCGCTTGAGCCCGGAGATAAGTATTTATGAATATTCATTCAAAAAGGTGTTATTTTTAAGATAATTGATAATATCCACATGAGCTGGATTTTTTCA
>WJIN01000272.1 GCA_014730295.1 Promethearchaeota archaeon
TTGATAGCCCCCTGATTGTTCTAATTCTTTCCGTTCGATATCATACGCTTTTTGAGCAATTTCGTGTTTATCCAGGTCTAAATCATAATATTTATTAAAGGCTCCAATTAAAGCAACAGAAAGGGATGATGAACCGCCCATTCCCGATCCCGCTGGCAATTCTGAATATGCGGTGATATTAAAGCCATCTTTCACACCTAATACATTGACGACTCCTTTAAATATCTCAAATTCCTGGGAATAGTCCTTATCACCTATATCGAACGTGATTTCCTTATCGAAATTTATAGCATTCACATGCATTTTTTGGTCGTTTCGAGGCTCAATTGTAATAAACACATGGCGATCAATGGTCGTGCTGATGATACAACCCCCATGATCGACGCAAAATGGAGCCATATCCGTTCCTCCTCCACCGAACGACATTCTAAAAGGAGCCTTCGCGCGAATTATCATAACAAATAGACGTATTTAACATCACTAATTACTTTTTCTTTAACTAGATTTATGGATCTACAAATATCTAATATTAAAATATATTGAAAAATTACATAGAAATAATTAGCAAATAATTTCAATTCTATTTGAATAGAAAACTTTTTGGATTTTTTATATGCAAGTTTTAGTAACAGGGGGAGCAGGTTTTATCGGTTCATTTTTAGTCGATGAATTGATTGAACATAATCATAAGGTAATAATTTTCGATATTTTGGAAGAACAAGTCCACGGAAATGGATGTCACCCTCCAAAATACTTGAATAAGGATGCAGAATTCATTTATGGATCGGTGACCGATTATAATCAACTAAAAACATTAGTACAAGAGATGGACGTTATTTTTCATTTAGCGGCGATGGTCGGAGTCGGACAATCCATGTATCAAATCGAGAAATATGTAGATCATAACATTCACGGAACGGCAAATTTACTCGATATCCTCGTGAATTCGGAACACAGTGTAAAAAAATTAGTAATTGCATCCTCAAATACAGTATATGGAGAAGGTAAATACGAATGTGAGGAATGCGGAATTATATATCCCGATTTGAGAGAAGAATCGCAACTTAGATATCATGAATGGGGAATCTTTTGTCCGCGCTGTGGAAAAGAGATAAATCCTTTACCCACGGATGAGACGACTCCTTTTAATTCCAGTAGTGTCTACGCATTATCAAAACAGCATCAAGAAGAACTGGGACTTTTAATAGGAGAGAATTATGGTATAAATACGACGGTTTTGCGTTTCTTTTTAGTATATGGGCCAAGACAGTCACTTTCTAACCCCTACACCGGAGTATGTGCGATTTTTAGCTCTCGTCTATTAAATGGAAAGCCACCGATCGTGTTTGAAGATGGAGAACAGACCCGAGACTTTGTTAATGTACATGATATCGTACAAGCTTTACTCTTAGTAATGAAAAATGATAATTCCAAGGGTGAGATTTTCAACGTGGGTAGCGGAATACCAATCTCAATTAAGCAAGTAGCAGAGATGTTGACAGAAAAAATCAATCCAGATTTAGAACCCATCTATAACAATGATTACAGAGTAGGAGATATTCGACATTGTGTTGCTGATATTTCCAAAATTCAAGAAACATTAGGATATGAGCCCACTGTGAAGTTTGAAAAAGGAATAGAGAACTTAATTGAGTGGATTAAACTTAATGTTAATTCATCAGATGATCAATCTGATAGGGCTTTAAATGAACTGAAAAACAAAGGATTAATCAAATAAAGTAGAAAAATAGTTGATTTAATTAAAAATAATCTCATTTTTAATAGAGAAGAAATAATATGAAAAGAATACTTATTACCGGAGCAGATGGATTTTTAGGATCTCATTTAACAGACTTTCTTCTTGAGAAAAAGTATAGGATTTACGGTCTGAAAAAACCAGAGATAGCCGTAAAGAACCTAACTCATTATACCAATAATAAAAGGATCTTTGATTTAAATGATAAAGAGAAATTTTTAGGGAAGAGTATTCAAATTCCAACGCAGATTGAGAATTTGCAATTAATTGAGTGTGACATGAATGATGCGATTTTATTGGAGGATTTAATTAGTAAAATTAAGCCCGAGCTTATATATCATTTTGCAGCCCAACCTTATGTTATACCATCATGGGAAGATCCGCGATACACATTTAATACAAATATAATAGGAACTATAAATATTTTTGAACCCCTTAAAAAGCATAACTTGAAAGCTAAAGTTGTAGTAGCATGCTCCAGTGCAGAATATGGAACGACTACAGAAACTTTAGATCGCGCTTTAAGAGAGAGTGACCCACTTAAAGCTGTACATCCTTATGGAATCAGTAAAATTGGGACTGAACTAGTATCGAGACAATATTATCTTAATTTTGGCATTGATGTTATCATGTTAAGATATTTTAATCAAACTGGTCCCAGGAAAGAAAATGATGCTTGCTCAGATTTTGTTAAAAGAGTAGCTCAAATCGAAATGGGATTAGCTGAGCCTTATATCGAAGTTGGGAATTTAGATTCTTATAGAGATATTACCGGTATTAAAGATTCTATTCAAGCGACTTGGTTAGCTACGAAAAAAGGTAAAATTGGAGAAAGTTATAACATTTGTTCTGGTAAGAAAATAAAAATAAGAAACGTTTTGAAA
>WJIN01000273.1 GCA_014730295.1 Promethearchaeota archaeon
CTCTTTTTTATCAATTTATAATTATCCTTTTCCAGATTTTTTATCAACTTGTTAATTTCCATTAATTTCTCATTCATTCTCGGTTGTACCTCCTTATAATTCCTCAGTTTTTATTTCTAAGGCATTCATCAATTCTTTAATACCCTCTCCGGTTTTAGCACTGGTTAATACAACTTTGATGTTGGGATTAATCTTCTTAGCATCATTTACCATTTTGTCTAAATCCGTTTCAAGTCTTTCAGCTAGATCGATTTTATTGATTACTGCAATATGAGACATCTTAAATAAGAGGGGATGTTTTTCAATTACCCACTCTCCTTCTGTTGTGGACACAACGGTTATTCTTTTATCCATCCCAAGCATAAACTCAGATGGACAAATTAGATTTCCTACATTTTCTATGAACACATAATCAGAGGTCTGAATCTCAATGTTTTTGATGATCCTCTCAATATGATAAGCATTAAGTGCACATTCTCTTCCAGTATTAATCTGAATACTTTTTACATTAGGACCTTCAATTCTATCCGCATCTATTCTAGTTGTTATATCTCCGCAGATCACAAGAACCTTCTTATTCTTACTAAATTCTTGGCACAATTTCACAATTAATTCTGTTTTTCCTGCTCCTATAGCTCCGACAACATCGAAGGATTTAATATTATAAGATTTTAATTTTTCATTGATTTTCGTAGCTAGTAAATCGTTATCTTTTTCTACTTCTTTCTGAGTTTTAATAACAAATTCTCTATTATCTTCAGTGGCAAGTTTTCTACTCTCTAACTCCATTATTCGTGAAGATTCGTATTCTTTATCCTTATCCATTCAATTTACCCATTTATTAATTAATTTCTAAATTCAATGCAATTCTAATTAATAAATATTAAAATTAAAAATTCCCTATTATTATTTCATTTTGTCATATATTTTTCATTGGAAAGATTATTATGAATTTATTTCTATTTCTATTATGATGTAATGTCTTAAAATAGACTATGATTATTTGTAATTGCTTTTTTATAAAGAGTATCCCTACACACAAAAACCAACTGAAGCATGATTCAATATCTAAACAGGATTTTACTTGATCTGAAGAACAAAACGATTTTTGCTGGAGATGTAATAAAGCTATGTGAGTCAATTTTAGCTGAAAATAACGATGAAAGAATTAGATTAAAATGTCTCAATCTTCTAATTGAAACAGGACTGACCAATGATAAGATTTTCGAAATATTGGAAAATTTATTGATCTCTGACATAAATCCACACATAAGGAAAGCAGCAGCAACTTATATCGGAGAGAAATTTATTCATAAAGCTCTTTCTCCAATGAAATGGGTTCTTAGAAATGAGACTAATCTCTCGTGTTTAATCTGCGTGATTAAGACTATTACACAAATTAAAACAAAAAAGAGCAAGAAGCTTCTTATCGATAAATTAAAAAATATCAATCAAAACGACTATATTGATTCACATCATCAATATGAAAACTCGAAATTTCAAAACGTACTCACCGCACTATTCAATAATAATAAAATTGAAAAATTTACCCAAAAACATTTAGGCGATATAATTATTAATTTTTTAATAGTATCTGAACTAATAAATAACTTGTATTACGTCCATTTTGATTTAAATCCTCTCTCTTCATTAATTAAAAAACTGGATTTATCAGATATTGAATTTGAAGTAAGAGGGTGGAAATCAGAATTTAAAAATGAGATTAGCAATTTAGCAAAATTAGAAGGATTGGAGTATTTAGAAGAATTAGAATCCTTAGATCTCTCAAATAACCTAATTGAAGATATCAAACCTTTAACTCAACTCACAAATCTGAAATATCTCTACCTTTCTAATAACAAATTAGATAACCCGGTAAATATCAGAATTCTCAAATCAATGAAGAATTTAAAATATATCGATATCAAGGGGAATCGAATTGCATCCAACTTAAAATCTAAGGACTTTCATCAAGATGTAACAATTATCCTTTCTCAGAACTATTACTTTAGATAAAAAACTCAAAAATAATAAAAAAAAAATTAAACAGAACTAAATTCTGTTTTCTTGGTACCAAATAATCCTAATGAAACACCTAATTCGTGGGCGTTCTCTTCTTTTGCATATTTCTTTACTGAGATACCTTTCATCGCGGCATCGATAGCTTGTCTGAAAGCTTTAGCTCCCGCAATAGGCCCCTCAGGGTGAGCATGAATCCCCCCTCCGCTCCCAATCATAATATTAGGTCCAAGATCCTTTAAAATTTTCTCAACAAGTGCTGGAGTTATTCCACCACTAGGCATAGGAAGTGTCCGCTTAATATGTGGTGCGTTTCTCATCGGCATTACAAGATGACGTGAAACTTCCTTAAATTTATCCGCCATCGTAGGAGCCTTACCGTAAGGTGCTGGGATAACAATTGTATCGCATCCTGCGAGTCTACTTAGTTTACCTAGAACTAATGGGCTGCTAACACCTCCCCAAGGATCTTGGTATAGAGATCCAGCAAAATCCATATGTCCGAGAATTGGTACTTTTACGGAGGGATCTTCGGCAAGTTTTCTCATCGCAGAATATCCGACTGAAATATGATTAACCATTAATGCATTAGCACCATGTTCTTGAGCAATATCGGCTAATTCAAACATTCTTTCTACCCGATCTGTAATATTGACAGTGTATAATGTTTTCTCTCCTTTTTCTGAATCTGCCCTATCTAATGCTTCCATAAATTGGCTAACTCTTTCACCTAATGGATTAAAATGGATATCTGCAATAAGTTCATCATCTTTTATTATATCACATCCACCAACCGCTGCTTTATATGCTAATTCTGCGGCGGGAGTTTCACTCAATGTATACACACATGGCTTAATCATATTATTCAATAATGGTCTTTCCGGAACACCCAAAATCTTTCTAATCCCCTCATCTCCGAATTTTGGTCCCTTGAACTCTTTCAAAAAGGCTTTTGGGAATCTAACATCAACCATTTTCAGAGGACCTCCCATGGAAATATTTCCAAATATGGTTGTAAAGAGCATCGGGAATTGAGGTCTGAAATTCAACGGATAGGCAACTTGAGTGACGTAATCTCGATACTTTGGATTGTCAAAGAACTCCTCTACTCCTTCATATTCGAAATCTGGTACTGACCAGAGTCCAATAACCTTCGCAACATGCTTCCGTCTAGTTTCTGGTGTTTCAGCGGGAACAGCAACAAATGTACCCGTGGATTGTTCGATACATAAAGATTGTACCATATAGAACGCATCCATTTTTCGATGCAATCGAGCGATATAGGTGGCGATGATATGATTTTCATAATCGATATCTTCAGGTAATGCATTTGGTTTGCTTAAATTATCTAAATCAAATTGATCAAATTCATTTGGTAATTTTGACATTTTTTCACATCGTTTTTTTAAATTTTTATAGTCTAAATGTGTTATGGAAGTTTAATGAAGATGGATTTTTAAATCTTTTTAGTATATTTGTATAAACATTTTTACAAAAAGAGTAAACTTAAATTAGATAACCTAATAATAGAATATAATAACATTTTAAAAATGGTACTTCAAAAAATGTCAGAAGATGATATAGATTTTATAAAATATGCTCGATACCATAATATATCTGATTTCGCTAATTTTTCAATTAAAGATATTATAACTATGCAATTTTTAGTAAGATATCGTGAACCAATAGTTCGACATCTACTTTATACTGAAGTTAAACAATTTATCGAATTCAACGAAGAACCTCCTGAAAGAAAAGAATTAGCTACGAGTCCAGATTTCGAAAAAAAATTTTATGCTCATATTGAAGATGATAAACAATTATATCCTCCCAGTTTCTATAATATGCTAACTAATCTGGAAGAGAAAGGACTTCTTAGATTTGAACATAATATTAATGGAAAAATTCCGAATATTGAAGCAACACCGTATACTAATTTTCCACCACAGTTATTATTAAAATTTCTGATTAACAACAATGTAATGGTTTCAGAGGACTATAGAGAAAAGCTTTTCAAGAAATTCGCAGATTTGATTCAACAGAGAAAGTTGAAAAGAATTTTATCTATATGGTTTTCTGAATATGTGATGGTACCGGTTATAAAAATGTTATCAAAATATTCGGATGAGCAATATATCCTCCCAAAAAATGGTTCTGGAGATCTCCTAAGTAAAACAAATATAAAAAAAAAAAACATTACAGAAATGATTGCAAATCGTATCTCCGCGCCAGAAAATATCTTTGATGGTATTTTAATACCAGTATATAAGAAAGAGCCTAAATTCCACAATATGACCAGAATTGAGATTCTTAAGGAAACTTTAAGAATATTAGAACCCGGAGGATTAATTATGCTCGTGGCGATAGAAAAAATTCCATCTACAGATAATATTTTTTTAGATGAATTAATAAAATTATACACTCTTTCATTGAATAATCGAATTTTTTCCAAAAAAGAACTTAAAGTTGATATGGAAAATGCTGGTTTTAAGGATATAGAAATATCTCCATATAAAGGTTTATTGATTGGAATAGGGAGAAATTTATAGCAACAAATCAAAATTAAATTAATAAATAAGATTTTGAAATAAATATATTTATAGATAAATAAAAAAAAGTAATAATAAAAATAAAATTAAATTTAGAAATTACTCTTCAGCTGCTACGCCTGATTCTAATTCCATGAAACTATTTTCTAAAACTGTAAGATATTCTGAAAGCACTTGATTGGCCTTGGACTTCTGAACATATTGTTCCTTAATGATATTAAGGATGTATTTAGGAAAAATGGTATCAATATAGAAATCAGAAAGTAAGGTATAGTATTCATTGTTATTTTTGTCTTGAAA
>WJIN01000274.1 GCA_014730295.1 Promethearchaeota archaeon
AAAAGGATTCAAAATGTTGGTTTACTAAAGGTTTCGTGGGTGCTAGAAAAATAACTTTACTTTCTGGATATTCTGTAAGTCTATGTACTGCTAACATTAAAGCTACGATGGTCTTTCCTAACCCCGTTGGAATCACAACCAAACAATTATGGCTAAGACAACTGATAAATATGGTTTCTTGATATTCTCTTCTTACAATAGAGTCATCTTTAATTAATGGATGCGATATGAATTCCTTATTATTTGCTGTCATGAATATGTTGATTCTAATGTTTCTAATATGAAATAGAGATAGAGATTTATAAAGTAATAGAGTCTCAAAGAAAACTTAAATTCAGTTATTAACTAATTAATGAATCAAATTCGATTTTTCAAGATTTCATTTTTAATGATTTGATAAAAATGCTTAGAAGGGATAAATTTAATTCCTATATGGTATTTTTAATTATATGCGCGGATGGTTTAGACTGGTATAACGACACGCTCACACCGTGTAGGTTCGAGGGTTCAAAACACCGATATCTTATAGATTCGATGAGAAAATCCCTCTCCGCGCATTTTTATTATTTCTTTCCATACTTTCTCAAATTACATTATCATAGATATCTAAATTTGCTTTCAAACCAAATTTTCATGGATCCTGAGCATTTTTAGTTATTGTTTTAAAATTCTCCGATTAAAGTGGCTAGTTTTTCTTTCCCATTAATATTTTAACATCTGTTTATTATCTAATGAATGATAGGTAATTTCAAATACTTATTCTCATACATAAATAACTAATAATTTTTACGGTGGGTCTTTTTTTACTAGTTACGTTTAAACCCGAATGAAATAATTAATGTGGATCTCTTTTTTGGCGGTTTCGTTACTTGATTGCAATATTAATTAACCTAATAACGTTTTCTAAGATTCATTTAATCATATCTATCTCAAATTATCCATATCTCATCGCTTACCTCTTTTATTTAGAAAAAAGTCTATAAAAAAGTAGACCGTAGAATTCTCGCATAAAATTATGATAATTTTTATTAGATATAAAAAAGCTTGAATAACAAAGAAATAAAAAAAGTTTTGAAATTATTTTTTATATCTACTATTTAACCCTAAACATTATTGACTACTACATTACCATTACCTTGGTCAAAAATTTCTGTATCAGAAATTAAATTTAGAATATTTCCTATGACCGTATTGTAATCTGCGTTTGAATCCATATGGATACCATATCCTAAAGATGTGCCCTGGATATTAGAAATCACATTACAATGAATGGCATTATGGTCATTTTGCATATAAATCCCACGTACTGAAGTACCCTCTATATTATCGATAACATTTCCAGAAATCGTGTTATAATTACCATTACATATAATTCCGTATGAATCATCAGTTGGATTAAAATTAGTAAATGTGTTATCATTAAAAGCATTATAATTGGAGCCGATAGCTAACCACACACCATATATATAATTGCCTGAATTGTAGTTACTAAATCTATTACCTCCAAATGTGTTGTATGCACTACCGCTTACAAATATCCCCATTGCATCATCATTTCCATTGAGATTACTAATTATGTTATCAAAAATTGCATTATAATTGGCATCAATCAAATAAATTCCAATTCCATCATCATTTCCATTAACTTTATCAATAATATTTCCACTAATCGTATTTTTTCCAGCATCTAATAATATAATACCTCGTCCATCAACACTACCATTAAGATTTTCAATTAAATTTCCGGTAATGTAATTATGGTTGCTGCCATTCAATCGAATTCCTTTATCTAACGCATTAAGTTGACAATTTTGCACCCATACATTATCAGAGCGAATTTCAATTCCATTCCCCAAACCAATACCAATGATTTGCACATTTTGAATGATGACGGGGTTGTTATTCGCATCATTTATATATATGATATTGAGGGTTGCCGTTGAAAGATTGCTGGCATCTATTTTCAGATTCTGAATAGTTAAAGTTTCCACATTACTGACTCTAAATGCTGTTCTATTTCCTCCACACGATATTTTAATGGATCCATCTCCTTCAATAATATAGTTTCCTCCCTGATCTATGTTTATTGTATCACTGAGAGTAATATCCTTCGTAATTATGATTGTCCCAGATTCCGAGCCAATATCATCTATGGCATTTTGAACTTCTGTGCTGCTATAACAGAAATATTGAGGGTTATCATCAATTTGTCCTTGTGGTACAAATATATTGTAAGATGCAAGCCCTAATGCACCTAGTGATAAAACTAGAGCAATTAAACCGATAATCGTACCTTTATTTTCCAATTTTTATATCATACCTTTTAATTTTTCGAATTGTTAAATATAATTATTTACTTGATTTTTTAAATCTGGGGGTTAAAAAATAAAGAAAAAGGTTTTTCTTCATCAAATTTGAAAATAGAGAGGATTAAATTAGAAATTCAAAATAATGATAATAAAACTAAAAATATGATTATGTAGATGTTATAGTGGAATCAACCTAATCTGAGAAAAATGAAATTATTTATATGAATCATATATGAATGAATTATTAATCTCGTTAATTGCAAGTGCACATAGGTGAGTAAAACAGGTATTTTATTTTTCTGGAAATACTGGGAAAGTAATATTATAATAAAAAGCAATTAGCGAGAACGAAACAGAATCAGTTGGTTTTTGATTTCAATTATCAAATATTTCGAAAGTAATTTTTCATTAAAACTTTACAAATTCCTTTTCCTATTCTCTAAAAAAAATAATATTAACTTTCCCAGTTTAATTTTTCCATAATCATAAAAATTAAATGAAAAGCTTTACTTTATAAACCAATTACTATTTTTAGGTTAATTAACCGTGTCCAGTTTTTTAGAATCTCGAGAACTTCGAAAAAAATATAAGAAAACTAAGAAGTACGTACATATTGGTCCTATATTCTTAACGCGTTATGAAAAAGCAAGAATTGTCGGAGCGCGTGCGTTACAAATAAGCTTTGGAGCACCAATTCTTGTTGAAAAACCCAAAGAAATGATAGATCCTATTAAAATTGCTCAGCTTGAATTAAAATCAAGA
>WJIN01000275.1 GCA_014730295.1 Promethearchaeota archaeon
GATTACAGCAGTCATATAATTCAGTTTAACTTGAGATTTGGATTATTGTTTTATTAATTAGTTAATATATATAAGAGATTTGCAACTAACAATAAGGTTAAAAATATTTTCATGTATTTTCCAACAATTCATCTGATCATCCAATTCTTGGATTTGAAAACAAATTTCTCCGATAAAGAAAATATTATTTTACAAAAATGAAAATGAAGAAAAAAATATCTTAATGATTAAAAATCAAACTCATATTGATCAAGACTTAGTTCATTCTGCATAATTTTAATATCATTTCGTAAACTTTCATTGAGAGGTATCCCTAATTTTTTACGTTTTAATTCCACTTCATGTTCTTTTTCTCCAGCTGTATAAATCCTCTCCGCTCCTGGTTCTCTTTTCGCACTTCTTAATCCTCTCATTATGTTTCCTGCCGTCTGTTTAAAAGACTCCAAGGGTAGAAAACTTTCAATATTAATAGCTAAAAAGAAATGTCCTACCTTTAAACGTTTTTGGCCATTCTCTTCTATACCGAGAGTATCTCTTAAAAAAATTCCATTTTGTAAAGCTGCAGAAAGGAGCTCAACGATAGTTGCATAACCATAACCTTTATATCCTGACTTCTCCTCACCAGCACCTCCAAGCGGTAAGAGAGCAGCATTTCTTTTTAACATCTTATTTAATATCTTGGAAGGATTTCTCATAGTTTTACCTTCATCATCAATTACCACACCGTCAGGTAGATCTTTTTCTAATCGTTCATACAATTCTACTTTGCCCCTTTGGATAATAGAAGTAGCACAATCCAAGCAAAAAGGAAACTCTTCATCAGTAGGAGCTCCAAAGGTTAGAGGATTAGTACCTAACATAGGTTCTACTCCAAATGTAGGAGGAATCGATGGTCTTGCATTAGTGGTGGTTAATCCGATCATACCTTTCTCTATTGCCATTTGTGAGTAATAGCCTGCAATTCCAAAATGAGTTGAATTCCTCACAGCTATAGCCCCTAATCCATATTTCTTAGCTTTTTCTATTGCAGTTTCCATTGCCTTATATGCGATGACATGACCCATTCCATTATTTCCATCCCATAAGGCAGTTGTAGGGCCATCCTTGATCACGTCAATTTTTGTATCTACTTCATAAATCCCTTGTTTTATGCGATCATAATACATCTTACAGCGTTGGATACCATGAGTGTCAATCCCTCTTAAATCGGATGCGATTAAGACCTTTCCAATTATTTTTGCATCTTCTTCTGGAATCCCTAATCCGATAAAAACGTCTTGCATAAAATTTTCTAACTTCTGTGGTTCAATATATGTTATATCCTCTGAATTTGACAATTTATTAACCTCAATAATAATTTCTTTAGTAAAATTTTCAAACTATTCAAATCTTCGTAATAAATAATCTTTCAATTCTTTTAAATTATTGATTTTGGTTTTATTATTTGTAAAAAACTCTGTTTACAAAGAAAAGCATTAGCAGATTTATTAGATTGATATATTTTCTTCTAATTTCTTAAATGATTAAGAATATATTCAAATTAAAAAAATATTGTAAGATTGAGACTGAAATTTAATATTTTAATATCAAATATTGAATTTCTTAACATTTTTAAAAATATTAATCGTAAATTTCTATATAGAATTGGTTTCCAATGAAAAAAGATGCTCTTAGAGAAAAAAAAAGGATAAGGAGGACTTTAGGAGTTCATTTAACATCTCAAGAAGTTTTTACGACTTATATTTTTCCTGAAATAAAGCATGAGTTATACAATTATCTTTGGATTGATTTATATTGTGGGGAAGGAAACTTAATTCTTCCAATCTTAGACTATATACCCAAAAAAGAGAGAGCAGATTTTTTTAGAGAGCATATCTATTTATCTGACATTCAAGAAACGATGATTCATAACACCATTCAAAATGCTCAAACCTATGGAATCCCTATTGAATTAGCTAAGAAAAACATAATTCAACGGGATAACTTAGAATGTTTTCCCAAGAACTTGAAAAATAATTCTTTTCCTATCTATCATATTACCAATCCTCCATATCTATATCTCGGGTATATCAGAAAACATAACGAAACCAAACGACATCTGAAATATTTCGAAAAAGTTAATAAAGGATACCAAGATCTTTATCAAATTGCCATGATGAATGACTTACGAAATAAAGTTGAAAAAATGGTTTATATTATTCCCTCTAATTTCATCTTTGGAGCTTCTGTATCAAATAAATTTCGGGAGGACTTATTAAAATGGTATAAAATTCAAAAAATGTATATATTTGAAACTCAAATGTTTGAGTTTACAGGAACTAATATTTGTATTGGATTTTTTAAAAGAAAAGTAATTCAAACGGCTAATGAGCAGATTTTTGAAGTATTAAAATTCAAAAAGAAAAATATAACTTTAGAAAGTAATTATAAAATTAGTCCAGAATTTAAATATAGAGGGGGAGCAGAATTTGATGCATTTCTAAAAAAACATAGAGCAGTCAAACCTTTAAAAGTTGTTTATTATCTCAAAAATGATGAAGTAATGAAAAATATAGGCTCTAAGAAGTTGGAAGTTATTGATACAAATGAATATCATTCAAATAATTATGAAAGAAAAATCCTCCTTGTTAATGATCTTTTATATGATAAGGTCAGATCTAACATATTGTATGTTAGAACTGTAGATACTGGTTCTAATGATGGCAGAGTTGGTTTAAATATTATCAAAGATGATTTTAACATTGAAGGTATTTATGTTTCGAAAGCAACTTATAGAACATCACCAATTCAGATCTTCTTCAAACCAAAAATATCGCATAACGACCAAATTTTATTAAAGAGGTATTTCAACTTGATTTTGGAATATTTCAGAAAAAAGTTAGATAGTGAATTCTTAACTACATATAAATATTCAAATGCAGAGTATACTAGGAAATATTTAGGATTAACCCAAACTAGAAGCATAATAAAAACTTTTCCTATACTTCACATAAATCAAAATGAAAAAAAAAAATTAATCAATCATATTGAAAATAAACATTTATTAAAACTTTTCAAACTATTAAATCATCTCAAGAGCTAATCTAAAGATAAATATTAGGGATGACTTATATAAAAATTACTTAAAATTGAATATTAATAAGTATTTTTCAATAAAAAATTATATTAAATAGTTATGAGCGATTTCTAATATACTTTCTTCAAAACTATTGCCGTTCTTCGGATATTTCTCTATTCTGGTTAAGCAATCTCCCTTATGATTAAAAAAATACGCAATTGGGATCTGATTCACAAAAAATTTTGGATTTTGAAATTCAGGAGGGGATTTCTGTGCCCACGTGTAATCATCCTCAGTGCTGGTCATTGTAGTCTTTACTCCCCCCAATAAATAAACTTTAAGCTTTAGTGAATCTACAGCCTCAACGACCTTTATATAGGAGGGTTTCACATCGGCACATGTCTTACACCATGTCGCTCCAAGGGTAAGGATCTTTAATTTGGAGGAGCTCTCTTTGAAAAAGACAATCAATTCTCTAATAATTTCTGGATCAGGTTTGTAAGCCTTATAATTACTCTGATGCATTATCCGTTCTTTCATTGAATTAATATGATCAATATATGCTTTTCCTTCAAAATAGTCGGATTCAATATCATCCCATTGCAAATTTTTTGGATCAAACATTTTTCTCAATTTTAATAAGAAAAGTCTAAATAATAAACATCTCGTTTTTGAATAAAAACTAATCCCTCAGAATTAACAATCTATTTTAAAACGTTTTAGATTTCTATCTTTTCGGGTAAAAAATTTACCAACTATGCGATATTATTTATATATTTAAATAAAAGTTATTTTATATTGTATATAAAAATGTCAGAAAAATAAAGGGTTATATACTTAAATGAGGGATTTAAACGGATTTATTAAGGATAGTGAACTTTGGTTTCAAAACATAATGGAATCAATTCGAAAATATGCTTTTAAATTAGAGGAGTCAGAAAAATGGTTCTCAACAGTTTTAAGAAGTATTGGGGATGCAGTGATTGTTACAGACGAATCTGGATTTATTCAGTTCATGAATCCAATAGCGGAAACGCTAACAGAATGGGATATTGATAACGCATATAATAAACCTTTAGAGGATGTATTTTATATTATTAACGAAGAATCCGGAAAAATAGTAGAAAATCCCGTAAGAAAAGTTATGCGTGAAAAAGTTATTATTGGATTAGCAAATCATACGATTTTGATTACAAAAAATGGAAAAGAAATTCCAATTGATGATAGTGGAGCACCGATTGAAGATAATGAGGGAAAGATTATCGGTATTGTGTTAATATTTAGAGATATTTCTCAACGGAGACATACAGAAAAACTAATAGAATTAAGCGAGTTGAAGCATAGAAGCTTGTTTGAACAAGCCTCAATTGGGGTATTTATCCACGATCTTGATGGAAATATTCTTGATGCTAATAAGATGATGCAAAATCTATTAGGTTATACTAAAGAAGAAATCACTAAACTCAAATGTTATGAGATGCATCCTCCGGATACAAAAACCCCAAAATTAGGAAAAGAAAATTTTGAACAGATACTTCAAAAGGGAAGTACTCATTTTAAAACGTTATTTATGAAAAAAGATGGGTGTATTTTCCATGGGGATGTTTTTTCAAATATTATTACCTATGAAGATGTAAAATTGATCCAAGGTACAATTCAAGATATTACACAACGAAAAAAAGATAAACAAAAGATAGAACATATTAATACTATCCTAAAAGCGATAAGAAATGTTAATCAAATTATAATAAGAGAAACAGATCGGAAGGTTCTAATTGAAAAAATATGTGAAAATCTAACTAAAACAAGGGGTTTCTTATCCGCATGGGTAATTTTACTTGATTCAAAAAATAAATACTTAATTAGCGCTGAATCGGGGGTGGGGAATATCTTTAGTCAATTAGTTGATCTTTTTAAGCAGGGGCATTTTTCTAGATGTTTCAATTTAGCTTTAAATGAAGAGGGAGTTTCAATAATCGAAGAACCAGAATTTTTCTGTGTGGATTGTCCTATTTCAAGTTTATATGAGAAAAATACTGTATTATCTGTTAAATTAAGCCATTCCGATTCGAATTATGGTGTCTTAGTAGTCTCAATCCCTAAACATTTAAGTAATAGCACCGAAGAACAGGATTTAATGAGAGAAGTCGCAAATGATATTGCATTTGCATTAAATAAAATTGAGTTAGAAGAAGAGAAAAATCGAAGCGAGGTTAGATATGAAGAACTTTATGAAAGTATGATGGATGCTTACGTTTACGTTGATATGGAAGGAAATATTATTGAATATAATCAACAATATCTTGATATGTTAGGGTATTCTAAGAATGAAGTTGCTAATTTGAAATATTCAGATATAACTCCCAAAAAATGGCATGAGTTTGAAAATGAAATTGTAAATAAACAAATTCTTATAAATGGTTATTCTGAAGTCTATGAGAAAGAATATATTAAAAAAGATGGAACCATTTTTCCAGTAGAACTCAGAACATTTCTCTTGAAGGATAAAAAGGATAGAGCAAAGGGTATGTGGGCAATAGTACGTGATATTTCTCAGCGTAAAGAAAATGAAATAAAATTAATGAATACTCAGCATATTTTACGTGAAAGGTTTAAGGAGATATCTTGCTTGTATTATTTATCAGATTTGGGTGCAAGTCTCAATAAATCATTGGAAGAGATTTTTCAAGAATCTTTAAACCTATTTAAAGCTGCATGGCAATTTCCAGAAATCACACATATAAAAATCACTTTTAACGGTAATTCTTATCAAACGGAAAATTTTAAGGATACTCCTTGGAAATTACTAGCGAGCAAGGTTGTTGACAACCGTGATCTTACAATTGAAGTTATTTACACAGAAAATAAACCATTTCTTAAAGAAGAACATGACTTAATTGAAGAAATTGCTAAGAGATTAGTATCAATCATAAAACATCGAGAATATGAACAAAAATTAATTACTTCAGAGGAAAAATATAGGGAGGCTTATAATCGAGCGGAATTTTATAAGGACTTATTTGCTCACGATATTAAAAATATACTCCAAAGCATTTTATCGGGTTTAGAATTAAATCAGTATATACTTAAAAACCAAGATGATAAAGATCTAGTAAATCAAAATGTAAAAGTAATAAAGGACCAAATTCTTAGGGGTGTTAAATTGGTTTCAAATGTTAGGAAAATTTCACAATTGGAAGATAAAATTCATTCAACAATAAGTATTGAGGTTTATAAACCCATCAAAAATGCAATAAATTCCTTAAAATTAGTTGATTTTAATCGAGAAATACGCACCGATATACAAATAACTGACAAAAATTTGAAGGTATTAGCAGATGATTTTTTACCTGATATATTTGAGATCATTTTAACAAATTCAGTACGGCATAATGAAAATCAAGTGATAGAAATAATTGTTAACATCTCTCGACAGAAAAATGAAGATATTAATTATGTTCGCATTGAATTCATTGATAATGGAGTTGGAATTATAGACTCTCGAAAGTTAGATATTTTCTTAAGAGGATATTCTGAAAACAAAAGTATTCATGGTATGGGATTAGGGCTTTCATTAGTTGCCCGTATCATGAAAAACTATAATGGAAAAATTTGGGTAGAAGACAGAGTTGAGAATAATCCTTCTCGAGGTAGCAAATTTATCATTTTAATACCCGAGGGGTGACTTCTACTGAAAAAAGTATTCATTGTTGAAGATGAACCATCGCTTCAATTCTTTTATAGACAAGCAGTGACTTTTAACGATATGGAGTTATTAGGTATAGCTAAGGACGGAAATGAAGCATTAAATATGTTTAAATCATTTCAAGAGAAGCCAAAAGTGATTCTAATGGATTACCGATTACCTATTATGAATGGAATAAAAATAACCAAGGAAATCCTTCAAATCGATAAGAAAGTAAAGATAATTTTTATCACCGCAGATAGCAGTGTAAAGGATCAAGCTTTATCCGTTGGGGCGTTTAGCTTTATGGATAAACCGTTTTCTATTAAAATTTTAATTCAAGAAATAAATAAAGCATTTAAAGCTATCACTAATAGCACATAATTCAACAATATCACGTTAAACCATATGAGTGATATGAATATATTATACTCATTTTTGAATTTGATTTATTGCTTTATTTGTATGATTGTTAACGATTTAAATGATAAAGTAAAGAATAAATATTATAAAGAAATCACAATTGAAGATGATGGTGAAGATATCGCTTATGTTTTCCCTGACACGAAGGAGTTTATCAATATCATTAAACGGAAAATGATTATCCAAGACTTTATCTGTTTTGATGATGATGAGTAAAAAGTAATATGGTTAGTCCTTTACCATTAAGCTTAAATTTTCACATACATTATATAATTTGGACCATGTTGGGCTCGGTCTGAAGCCATTTACTTGGTGGACCGTAAAACGCTCAAAAGCGGAATTGTCCGGTTTGAGATCCCATGAGTCGCTGTTACCCAATATCATAGCTCGTCGAAGCATTCACCTAGATGGTGGACATCTGAGCGGTATTTTTTGTAGGAAAAATATATGCTTGTAATAACGAATCCGACCAGGCCAGGGATGGAGCAGTCGTAAGTTGAGGGGTTCACGCTTCTAGGCTTCGGGTGTGGAGAGCTACGTTATCTGGTAGTAGCAGGGGGATTGGGATCGAGAATCGGGTTTTCAAAATAATCTAATTTTAGAAGACAAACTTATATTAAATATTTCAAAGTGTTAAAAATTAATCAATTTATTGATTTATTCATTAACTTCCTTCTTTCTATGATATAAGTAGTATTTGCAGTATGTTTTATCATTATTCAAAATACATTGTTTAACATTTCCTTCATAGTGAAGATTTGGATTTAATTCATTAAGAAAACCAATAGTATATGGCTTACATATATGCTCTTGAATCATTTCCGCTTTATCTGGACTTTTTTCTCCCCCGATTGGGCAATATTTTTCCGGATACTGAATCTTTACTTCAATAGTGCTCTCATCAATATCCGTGATACTTGGAATCGCTTTTAATATCTCATAACTTATTTTTAATCCTTTATAAATATCTGTAATACCCCGTTCTTTGTATAACTTCGCTAGCTTTGCACCTAAACGAGATGAGATTGATTTTGGAAGATTTTCTCCTCCAATATCGATCATTTCAGTCACATAAGATTGAAAAAACTTTAATGCATGTTTTGTTATCACTTTACATTCCCTAATTTACTATTATAGTTCTTTTTCCTTTTAATATTAAATTAATGTATGATTATTTAACGATTTCTTTTTATGTATTGCATTTAAAAACTTATATGAATAAATATACAATTTTGTCAATGATATGGTTCAAGTATTTATCCTATAAAAATATCTTTAAGATTAATCAACAATTAGAAAACGTAATAACCGATCCTTATCCTCACCGGCATAGTCAATTCCAATTCTCTTTTCACTTATAATTTTATCTTTAGCGATAGATTCGCCCATAGAAAAGTATAATTGAGCATTTGGTAAACAGGAATCCTTTCCATTAAGCTTATTCTTACTTATATTAAATGCGATACAGAGCTTTCCCGGTCCATCTAAAAGGTTTTTATATTTTTTACCAAGTTTAACATTTCTATTTTCTTTCATCAATTCAATTCCTTGAATTGGATATAACTGTCTAATTAATACTGCGCACGGTACTCCTTCTGGTTCAGTTACTACATTAAGACAATGATACATACCATAAATAAGGTATACATAAAGAATGCCTGGTTTTTCATACATAATTTGAGTTCGTTCTGTTTTTCTAAACTTATATGAATGGGATGCTTTATCTTCGGGACCCACATAAGCCTCAACTTCTATAATTTTAGCGATCATCTTACCTTTATCAGTTTCTCTTATGAGGTATTTCCCGAGTAATTCTCTAGCTACTTTTTCAGTATCACGATTAAAAAATTGACGGTTAATTCTTTGTAATTCCAAACAGATCCCCAATTTTTTATTGATTAATATAGTAGTTGCACTTAATGAATATTATACTTTTTAATAATTTTGAGAGATCAGATTTAATATAATGAATGCTGAAGAAAGAGTACTTAAAGCGATTAATCATGAAGAACCCGATAAGGTTCCCGCGTGGGAAAGTGCATTCACAAACAATACTATAACCAAGCATTACGGATTAAAGCCAGATAAAGGAGATTATGGACTTTCACTCTTGAAATACTTACCTTTTAGAAATGTTTTAATGAGTTACTTTTTAAAGAAAAAAAATATTCAAAAAGCGGGATATCAACATTCACATGAGTTATTTCGTCGTATGGGATTGGATATGCAAATTACCATAGCATCACTTTTTCCAAGGAAGATTTTAAAGGGAGCGAAGGGATTTATCGATGAGTATGGGCGCATAATGAAATTTGAATATTACGAAAAGGATGGAACCCCGATTTTGGGTTATTATGGAGGTTATTTTGAGAGCTTTGAGGATTATGAAAGCTGGGAGCTTTTAGATCCCCATTGGGAGGCTCGTATCAATTCATTTAGAGCAGGTCGCCAAGTTCAAAAAGAGATGAATGATGAGATTTTTTCTGTTCCGGCTACAGGGTCTCTAATGGAATGTACATGGGAAGGTTTCGGGATTGAGACATTTTCAAGAATTATTACAAAAAATAAGCAAGCAAAAAAGATTTTCGATGATAGAGGAAAATTCACTCTAGAAATAGTAAAAATCCTGGCGGAAGAGGACGCAAAGTTAATCGTGCTTTGGGATGATTACGGATTCAAAAATGGATTATTCATGAGTCCTAACAATTATAGAAAATATGTATTCCCTTGGTTGAAAAGGATTTGTGAAGCTGCCCATAAAAGAGACTGCAAGATTCTTTTACATTCTGACGGAGATTTAATGGAAATTATAGACGATATCGTAAAATGTGGGATAGATGTTTTAAATCCTATTGAACCAACCACAGCAAATCCAGATTATGATATTTTTAAATTGCATGAAAAATATGAAGATAAAATAACATTCTGTGGAAATGTGAGTCCGATGATGCTTGCGACAGGTGAGATTTCAAAAATTAAAGATTATTGTATGAAATTGATTAAAAATCTCGCTCCTGGAGGTGGTTATATTTTTAGTTCCGGACATTCAATCAATCCTGCTGTTACTGTGGATCGCTTTGAAGCTATGCAAAATATAAGAAGAAAATATGGAAAATATCCAATAAGCTTACCAGATTAAGTATTTAATGAAAATCTAATTTATATTTTAATTAATTCACTTTTCAGAAAAGATTCTAAATTAGAATTAGACGCAACCAAGGGCAAATGTATGTCCATTGATAATTCAAAATCTAAATCTTCACCTTTAATAGAATAGATCTTTCCACCCGCTTCTTTTAGTATAAGATAGCTTGCTGCGATATCAACTAGTCGTGTTCCCCTACGAAAGTCAATATATCCATCAATACTACCTTTCGCAAGTAAACAAAAACTTAAAGCAATACTGCCCATTACTCTAATTCTATAAATTTTTCGTAAAATTGAACTATATTTCTTTAATTTCCTTCTCAAATTCCAGAGATTAAAATCAACTTCAAAAATCAACTGATCCCCTAGTTGTCGGTTAGATATATGAATTTTCTTATCGTTAAAATAAGCACCCTTATTTTTAATAGCCCAATATATATCCTTATTTGTCAAATCCAAAATAACAGCCATCTTAATATTATCTATTTTTTCTCCTTCAGCATAGGCAATTGAAACACTATAGAAAGGGATATCTCTTGAGGAATTTGTAGAACCATCTATTGGATCAACTATTATCTTCGCTTTTGTATTTTCAACAATTTGTTTATTTCCAAAATATTTCTTCCCAATTTCTTCTGATAATAGTAATACATTGAGTTCATCTCTCTCAATAATATTTACTATTGTATTTTCCGCAACGATATCTATGTGCATGGAGATGTCACCTCCCGCCCCTTTTTCTATTTTTCGAGCACCCTCAGCTGTGCCTATTAAATGAGAGACATTTTCATATACCTTTAAAGCCATTTCTTTGAGAATTTCAATGGTCATCTCAGTAGACGTCATGAATAATAAGGGGAGGAATTAATGGAAATTA
>WJIN01000276.1 GCA_014730295.1 Promethearchaeota archaeon
CCCACCATATTCTTTATTACCAAAATCATTTTCTAATTCATCTCCAGGAATAGGACCTCCTCTAGTAATTTCGTTAATATCATTAGGTATATTAACCACATACCAATGTATCCAAGTTCCGGCTTTAGAATCGCTATCTATGCAAGATATTGCCAAACTCTGAGTATCCTCTGGAGTTTTTTCCCATTTGAGATGAGGAGATATATTTTCTCCATCACATGTAAATCTGGGATCAATCGTTTCTCCATGTTTTATATCCTCACTCGTTAATTTCATATTAGAGAATGTTTTAACTAATTAAAAAAAATTCTATTTCTAAATTATTAATTGATGAGAATTAATTTTTCATTATAACTAAATGCATAAATTTAAAACAATCTAGAATATCTTATTTTTATAATAGCGAGAATTAAACAAAAATGTCGGAAATAGAAAATAATGAGAAGACTTCATTTAAATCAGCAATTACAGCATTTCTTAAGGCTTTAAAGAGTAATAAGATTTTAGGATACATATATGTAAGTACAATTTTATTAATTATTAGCTATATTTCATTCATTTTCGTATTTGGACCAGCAGATGATATTCCAGAACCATTAACTATTCCAGATATACAAGATATTGCTTTTATATTGTTAATAGGATTTAGTTTTTATTTATTCTTTCTCTTTATCCTCACTTTTATCCCAAAAGCATACAATTCCCTTCAAACAAATAATACTATTCTTAAAATGATTGGAATACATATTTTATTTATTATTGCAAGTATTTTTATCCCAATTTCGATTTTTATAATGATTTATATCATTTCTTTTTTCGCATGGTATATTTTTAGTTCATTATTCTTGGTTATGTTTGCTCAAGATATTTCTCTAAGAACTTTAGGAAAAATCATATTAAAAAATAGAAAATTAGCTTTGATTATTTACATTATTATCTGGTTTATCTCCTTTTCCGCATTTGGAGCTTTATTCTTCTTTTTTAATTTCCAGACCTTAAATTTCAATCAACAAATGATATTATTAGTTTTTCCATTTTTTCACGTTCTATTACCAATCATAGGCTTACTTATTAAACCGAAAAGCAATAAAAGAGCGCCAATTAGTTTATATGGTCTCCTTATGTTCCTGATTGTTTTATATCAATGGACAAGGTATTTCTTTTGGACTCCAAGTTCCGTAAATTACTCTTTTTTAGATGCTATCATCGATATATCCTTGGTCTCCTATTCATTCTTTTCTTTATTTAAAAATGCTAACAAAATTAGAGCTAAAATATCCCCAAAAATTCAAATTGATTCAATCTTACTACTTTTTATCTGGACGAGGATTTCTTCCATGATTCTCTTACTTTCTGTCGGAGAATTTACACTTTTTGGTAATAGTGCAACTGAAGGTTCATATTTGATTTCAATATTTTTGACTATTTTAACAGGATTAGTTTTGGGGATTTTATGGATACGTAGGGGGATAAAAAAAGAGGACCTTAAAACGGATTTATCCTTACCAGAAATTGCAGGAGATCATATAAGATGATCTGCACGATTCTCTGCATAATTAATTTAGAATTTATTCTGTAATGGGAGGGAAAGAGGTGGTAGATTTTTTCTGAGAAGAATAAATACCATTACTTTGAGAATTTTACTACTATAACCTTTAAATTTAAAAAAATTTACTATAATATTAACTCACTTCATAATGAGGAGAGCTCACCAAGAGTATTGATAACCGAATTAAGGGAGAGTAAAGTTATCATTATATGATAATCTTATATAATTGAGCTCATAGGGAAAAAAAGGGCGAAAATCCTCCCTCTTTTAAATTTTTTTTAATAAAAAGTACGTTATATTTTGTAAATATCCATTCAGAATTAGATAAAAATTATATATGGGTGGTTCTTATGCTTTTATAACAATTTTATAATATTTAAAAGGATATATCATCTCATTAGAGGTTGGCTTTTACTTGTTAGATTCCTCAAACCTTAAAAACCAAAATATTAAGTCACTCGAAAATTTTATTGAATTGTTTAATGGCATTCTTACTATTAATAATGAATCTGAGGAGGTCCATTTTAACTTTGAAAATGAAATCCTCAATAATTTGTTTCGTGACTTGAAAGACACCAACAATGATTTAGAGGAGACATTAAAAATCTTTTTTAATGACCATTATTCAAAGATAAAGCAAGAGATATTTCAAAAGCGAAATAAAGAAGTAATTGAATTTGATATCGTAATAGAGAAGTTAAAATATTTATTTAATATTTATCCATGCTACCAATCTAATAATACTATTATACTTCTATTTCAAGATAATACTAAAAAAGAAAATTATAGGATTAGTAAAGAACAGCGGGATATACAAAATTTTATTGACATGATCCCTTATTCTATGGAATTGAGAGACTCAGAAGGTTATTTTATCATGGCAAATAAAGTATTTAAGGAAATGTGGAAAGGGCATCCAAAGCAGTCTCATTCTGTCCTAAAGGATCATCATACCGAAGAAGATAAAAAGGCATATAGAACAGTGGTTAAGGGGGGACTCATTAGAAATTTTGAATCCCTTTATAATCCCCATCCAGCAGATCCCGATGCGATTAATAAAGACTATTGGGTTAATGCAGATATGTTTCCCTTGTTTGATAAAAATGGGAAAGTTGAGTCAGTTGCATTAATGTATCAAGATATTACAGAGAGGAAAGAAGCGGAATTGGAAATAGAATATTTAAAACGAAAGTTAGAAAAAAGGATAAGAGAAAGAACAATTAAGTTGGAGAATTCAGAGAGAAAATATCGAATTGCTTTTAAAAGAGCAAATTGTTTTAAAGGGATATTTGATCATGAAATTAGTAATATAATAAATCAAATTGATCTTTCTATGAAACAAGTAAAATCTCTTCTAGTAAATAAGCAAAATAATCATCAAATACTCCAAAAATTTGTTTATATCGAAGAGCATTTGAATCGAGGAAAAAAAATCATAAATAATATAAGGAATTTATCTGAGATCGAGAAAGCAGAAATACCCTTAATTTCTATTAATCTCCAAAATCATTTAAAAAAGGCTATAGAATTCGTGAAAATATATTACCGTGAGAAATACCTAACGATAAATGTAAATACTCCTGAAAAAGATGTTCATATTCTAGCTAATGAATTATTAATGGAGGTATTTGAAAATATACTAATAGGTATTATCGATTCTATATTTCAAGATGTTATATCAATCAATATAATTCTCTCGAACAATATTATAGATGAGATTGAATATGTAAATATTATGATTTCTGAAAAATTCCGAGATTATTCTGAAGAAAATTTAGAGATCCTTTATAATAATGAAAATGTAAGTGTCGATCTAAATCAACCTCTTGAACTGGGTTTATCCCTTGTAGCAAAATATATGGATCTTTGCGAAGGAAAGTTTGCAATCGAATGTGATGGAAAAAAAAATTCTCCAAAATGTTTGAGATTTATCTTATTTTTTAAAAAAATAGAATCCTGAAAAATGAATAAACTTAGAAGATATCAAATTATATTTGTAATAATATTGAGGAAATAGGGGTAAAATGATATATAAAGAAATAATCGGAACTCTCGTAACTCATGAAAATCTGGGAGAATTAACTATTAAGAAAATCGTTTATGATCAAAGCAAATTTAGTCAAGTATTGAAAACAATTTCCTATAATAAGAGAAATTTAATTGATTTTTTTCAACCTTTAACCAATAGAATTCAATATGAACTGAGGAAAGATCGAAATTTTGCCGAAATTCGAGGAGAATTTAGATAAGGGAACAAAATTTTTGATTCTCTTAAGAACTATTTGATTAATAGATCATCTTCTTTATATATCCATTTATTATTTCATCAATATTTTTTTTCAGATTGAAACAAATGGTTAAATCTTAAATAGAGAATAGACAATATTTATATTGAGGTAAGAGAGATAAGACATACTCATACATTTTTGTCCAGATCTTTAGGTGATATTTTTGGAACTAGAAGAAATTGAAAAGACTATAAATTATAAGGACCTATTAGATAATTTCATTGATTTATTTGATGGATTCATATATCTTAACGAAGATTTTCAAATTGTTGAGAGCGAATTCAATCAGAGCAATATTAATGCTTATCTAAACAATCTTAAAATGCAGCAAGAATCCTTTTTTACAATTTTAGATGATTTCTCTACTGAGAAAAACAATAAAAATTTGCGGTCAATATTAAAACAACATAAAACCCAGGTCTTAGAGGTTGATTTAGAAATCGAAAACATAATTAATTCTTATGAAATATTTACTATATTTAATGACGCTAACAGGATACTATTATTATTTCGTGATGTCAGTTATAAGTATAAAATAATAAAAGAGAAACAACAACATATTTTAAAGAATTTTATGGATTTAATTCCTTATGCTATCGAAATAAGAGATCCTCAAGGTTATTTTATTGCAGGAAATCGCGCCTTTAGAGAGATGTGGGGTGCTTATCCCTCGGCGGACCATAACATTTTGTTAGATCATCATAAGGAACACGAAAAGCAAGCCCTTATGGATGCATTAAATGGTAAAATTGGAAGAGTGGGTGAGAGTTACTATAATCCCCATATGGCTGATCCAAACGCTCCAGATAAATATCATTGGGTAAATGTTATTTGTTTTCCGATCTATGAAGCGAATGGGCAAATTGAATCCGCTGCATGTATGTATGAGGATATAACAGAAAGAAAAGAAGCACAATTAAAAGTCGAGGAGTTAAAGCAACAATTAGAAGATAGAGTGAGAGAAAGAACAATCAAATTAGAGAATTCTGAGAAAAAATATAGAAAAGCATATAACAGAGCAAATTGTTTCAAAGGGTTGTTCAACCATGATATTAGCAATATTTTTAATAGAATAAGCAATGCTATTGAATTATCTCATGAGCTACTTTTAAAGGGAAGCAATACTAACCAAATATTTCGAAATTTTGAATTGATTGATCAGCAATTAAAACGTGGCAAAAAATTAGTTTATAATATTAGAAATCTTTCTGAAATTGAAGAATCGGAAATGCCCATAATTCCAATCGATGTATTTGAAAATCTTAAAAATGCTATAGAATTTGTGAGATTTAATTTTCCATCCCGTTCCATCAACATTTCTGTTAAATCATTCCAAAAAGATATAAAGGTATTCGCAAACGAGTTACTATTAGACGTATTTGAAAATATCTTAATTAATGCAGTTGATTATAATAATAATGAAAGAGTAGAAATTCAAATTGATATTAATCGAGAAAATGGTATAGAAACCTATTTTGTCCGATTTGAATTCAGAGATAATGGGATCGGAATTAAGGACGAGCGAAAAAAAAAGATTTTCACAGAAGGTATGAATCGTAATCGGGATAGTAAGGGTCTCGGGCTTGGGTTATCGTTGGTATCCAAGTTTTTAGAATTATGCGAAGGGAAAATATGGGTTGAAAATAGAATTTTTGACGATCATACAAAAGGTTCGAATTTCATCATTTTAATTAAAGAAGCATAATTTTGTTTATTTAACCGCTGTTCTAATCCTAAATACATTTTACAATATTAAGTTATTTGGTATAGGTAGTGTTTAATCAATGGGTAAAAAGCCAAAAGATGATTCTCTAAAAAAAGATATAAAATGGTATACATATGTCAATCATAATTTAGATAATACTCTAAATAACTTTATTGATAAATATAATATCAAAAGTAAAGCAGAATTAATTCGTAAATCTGTAAGTTCTTATTTGACCTATGTAGAACTAATCACTGAAAATTATTTCGAAGATATTCAACCATTTGATGTTAAGATTGATGAAATCATAAGTACCGCGCTGGGGGATTATAAAAAATACGAAGGAAGTTATGAAGAGTTGAAACAAAACATTTCTCCTCTCAAAATACTGATCTTTATGTTAGAGGATTTAATAAATGACCCTGATAAACTGAATGATAATATAGAAAGATTAAAAAAAGCGATTAATGAACTTGAAAAAGCTGTGAGAATTAGATTTGAGGAACCCTCACCTTTACGCTTCCAAAAACGCTTTGATATATTACATATTGAAGATAATGAGTTGGATCGTGAAACAATCAATATTTATTTCGAGGGTAAAGGAATTTCAATTCATTCTATTGAAACTAGCGAAGAAGCTCTTGATATCCTTAAATACGCAACTCCTAAAATTATTTTACTTGACCTAGATTTGAAAACTAGTAATCTTCAAGGAAAAGAATTTTGTAAATACGTCAAGACAAAAGAAGAGTATAAAGATATTCAAGTAGTAATAATGTCTGCTTACGTTTCTAAATTGGGAAAATATAATATATTATCCGAGACTTTAGCCGATGAGATAATTATCAAACCAATCCGGAAATTGGCTGATTTAGATGGTATCCTCGATTTCTTGTAGAAATATTATTGGAACTTTTATTTAAAAAACTAACTTTATTTATTAAAGAATCTTGAGAAATTAAATCAATTTAGAAACGAGTTAGATAATTTAGAACTTGTTGGAGTAATTTATAATTTTATAAAAATAATACGGTAAAACAATTATATTTACTAGTTTAATTACTAAATTTACCCCCTCATCTTTAAATAATACTCAAATTCTCTCTAATTTATAAAAAAAAACTAAATTATAATTTAAAAAAAATGACCATATCACAATATACTGCTGATGAAGGATTAGCTATAATTGGAGGATTAATAGTCTTATTTATGTTTTTAATTAATCTACCCTTGTTAATTATTTTTATTATTGGGAAATTAAGAAATTTTGAATCGAAATTTACTATTAACAATACTGATGCGTTCAAATCCGATGATTTTTCAAGGATGAATTCAATTATAAGTACGATTCAAGGTCTATTAATAGTTGCCTTGTTGATATTTGGCATTGTAGGAGGAGCAGAGGCTGGTTTTGCTTCAGTCAGTTCAAGTAACTTAACCTTTGATGTATTGATTTTGATAGTTCCATATTTACAATGGGTAATTATCATTTTGATATGTGCTGAAATTTTAATTTTAATTTTGGAAAGATCCAGAAAGAGAACAAATTTTTTCAAAAATCTTTTCCAAGATTATGCTACTTTTTATGAAAAAAATAATATACCAATAATAGGAAGGTGTCAAATTTGTAGTAGAGCAATACCATCCTACTATGGGTTAGATAAAAACTTAAATTCTGAATTTTTAACAAAAAATAGTGTTTGTTTTCAAGCTGATGGACAGCACATTGTCACAATGCAAAATCAAGACTCTAGTTCATTCATTAGTGAATATAAGAATCTCTATAATAGGATCAAATCG
>WJIN01000277.1 GCA_014730295.1 Promethearchaeota archaeon
TCACGATCGAGCAGTTTATAACGCTGGATAAATTCTTTTAGAAAGGACAAGAAGTAATAATAAATTATCTGTCTCATTTATTTTATATGCGAAAAAACAAATAAAAAAACTATATGATGGGTATGAAAAAGAAACGAGTAATTAAGCTAAAGGACCCGAGACTGCGAAAGATAAGGAAAAATTTCAGAGATTTATTACTTCAAGTGCTTTCGAGAAAGATAATGGAAATCCTTGACAAACAAAAAGAAATAAGGAGAAATCCCGATTTGAATTATTATCAAAAACAAAAAAAACAGATCGAACTTGAAACAATTATTCAAGACCTCAAATTAGCCAGATATAAGGCGCCCCTTTCATGCTCCACTTGTAGCCGCATCGACATAGACCTCGTGTACAATCCCGTATTTGAAACATGGTTTTGCGAGGAGTGCTATGAATTTAATGCGGAAGCAGATCCAGAATATTATCCTTAGAGTTAGAAGTTTCTTTCTAGTCTTGCGGTTGCCACAGCTTCCGCAGTATCGGGTTATATTACATCCCTTGAATATCTTGCCAATCCTTAAACTATACAAAGAGAATTCTCTGCCTCGTTCTGTGCCAACCCTTCACCCTTTTCTTCTTTCGATAAATTAAGGATTACCAACTCGATCAAATCTGCCGCTATATTCTTTCTGAAAGAAGCACATTTTGATATTAGATTTGATCAATATCAAGAAGATGAGAAAAAAATACCTCAGAGTAAAGAAAATTTTGTAGAAGGGAAAAATCATATTATCGAATATTTGAAAAATGAGGGCGTTTCTGGAGCAAAGTTATAGAAGTGATTACTCACGGGAATGGCATATGGAGCTCCAGAATCAATATCAATACGAAGTATAGCACCTAATAAGGTTTGTTTGTTTTGTCCATTTCCCCTCATTAGGATATTTAATGAGATTTCCCGTATTTCATAGATTTAGATGAGATAAAAAACCAGAAGATATCACTACAGTTGGTGAAATAGAACAATTATATGAAATCCAATGAATGGTGGGAAGGCTTCCGAATATTTAGAAAAATTTCTTTACTCCGCTATGTTCGAAGTCTTTAATATTTGAAGAAAAATAAATAATTAGATACTGAATAAAAAAAACCAAAGTACTCTTAGTCTTTTTTTAAATAGATTGAAATATATTTTTAGGAAAGAATAGAGAAGATAATCTTAATTAAAAAAAGTTATAAGTTCTGATTAGGATCTAAAAGTTATAAATCCAATTTTTATATGTCTAGATTTAATATACTAGAATTAGAGAGATCTAACAATTATAAACAAAAAGGTGATTAATGAAATGACAGCACAAAAATTTGTAAACAGCGGAGAAAAGAGTTTTGTCGTAATAGAAGAAGACGGGGTTGAAATCCAAGAGAACCCAACGTTAATTTTTGGCTTTGCGGGGGTCGGTCTCATTGGACCTGAGTGCGGATATATTAGTTTAGAAGAATATGTTTGCGATAGCTGTTGCAAAGAGGAATAAAACAGTTTTTTAATTTTTTCTTTTTTTTCGCCATAATTTAATTTCAGAAATTATGAAAATAACTAATCCGAATGAAGTTAGAATTGCACCAACAAAAAAAGCCGATTGATATGCAAAAACTTCACAGATACCAACATTTATTAGAATATCTATTATTGGACCGCTAATAGCGGTACTTGCGAGACCCCAAGATAAGAAGAAAGTGGCATTATAGGCTCCAAATAATTTACCTCTATACTTTTCGGGGATCAGAATTGACGCAATCGCATAAGATGCAGCGTATATTATAACCTCAGAAGTCCCTATTAGAAAGCTTCCAATGAATATCATAATTATATTATTAGGGATGGCAGTTATGATCAAAGAAGCAATAGCTAATATAACACCTAATATTAATGTTTTAGCATGACCAATTTTCCTGCTTAAGAACCCAGAAGTTAAACCGATTGATATTACTGCGAATGAACGAGTATTTACTATAAAACCCAACAAAACACTATCTACGAATAATCCGGATTCTAATGTTAAATATTGAGAATACGGAATACTGATGCTATTTCTTCCAAAATTAATAAAAACCATCGCGACTATAAAAAGGAAGAAAACATTTTTATGTCTAAATTTGGGTATGGTTTTTTCGAAATTATCTGAATCTTCTGATTCTCCAATTATAGAATTATTAAGATATTCAATTCCCCCTTCTGGAGCAAGTAACATTGGTAAGGTTGAGATAAACATTATAAAAGAAGCAATAATAAATAAATATCCATCTCGAAATCCAAATCCATTATCATATAATAAGCCACCTAAAGTAATTCCAAGTATCCTTCCAAATCCACCTATGCTCGTAAGTCTTCCCATCACTTTACTTCTCTCTATCGATGGATATAAATCACTAATCAGAGCGCTCCAAGTGATATTTGACATAGACCAAAAAATTTCTATGAATGAAAGCCCAATTATTATTATATATCCCGCAATCCTGTAATTCGATTGCGGATGATAGATAAACCATATGGTAATTGTACCAATTCCTGCCAAAACCTCTCCCAAAATTATGAAAGTACGACGACGCTGTAATTTATCAGAAAGTGGACCCCATACAAAATTTTGGAATATAACACTCATTATCATTGGGAGAGTAGCATACAAAGTTGTTTCTGTCACAGAAAGCATTAAAAAGTCTCTTAAATAAATTGAAAGATAAGTATAAAATAATCCTCTACGAAACATTGTTAGAACTTGAAAAGAAGATAATCCTATTAATGTTAAAAAAGATGATTTCTTAATTTTCTCATAGTTCATAACAAATTGCCATTAAAATCTTTATTTAATGTAATTTAAGGTATATAATTAGTTTTTCTATAATTATTTCTAATTACATCAAAAATATTCTATTGAAAAAAAGAAGTTTAATAGAATTAGGTATTTATTGAAATCCAACACTTTCTAATACTCTTTTTAAGGTATCCGCGGAATTTTTTGAATTATTTTCCTCTTCCTTATTTAATTTTAATTTGAGTGTCTCTCTAACTCCCGTCTTATTCAAAACTCTAGGGAGGCTAAGATATACA
>WJIN01000278.1 GCA_014730295.1 Promethearchaeota archaeon
CGAATTACGCCGAGGATCTGCGGAATTTGTCCGATTCCACACCACATCACCCCCACCAAGGCGGTGGAGGATGCGTGGGGTGTCGAGATTCCGGAACCCGCATATAAATTACGGCAGCTTATCATGAACGCCAAACAATATTCGTCTCATCTGCTTCACTTCTACGCGTTAGCCGCACCTGATTTCTTGTTAGGTCCGTTTGCCGATCCTGCGAAACGCAACGTTGTCCATGTCATCAACAAAATGCCCGATGTGGGCAAGATGGCATTGAAGATGATGGATTTCGGGCAGAAGCTTTGCCAAGAGATTGGCGGAAAATCTGTCCATCCGATCTCTGCGATCGTGGGCGGGATGAAAAAGCCGATGGACGAGGACGCACGAGACAGGTTCTTAAAACAGATCGATGAGCAAATCGAGTTCACCAAGAAAACGGTCGAGATCGGCTTAAAAGTGGTGGAGGATTATTGGGATGTCGTGGCAAACGTTGGAGTCGTGCCCACGTATTACTTGGGAATGACCAAGGACGGAGTACACGATATCTATGAAGGCGATATCCGCGTGGTCTCACCGGAAGGAGAGAAGATCGATTATGACGTACACGATTACCTTGATGCTTTAGGCGAGCATATCCCCGAGCATTCCTATGCAACGCACATGTACTATAAACCCGCTGGTTATCCGGAGGGAATATACCGTGCGAACTGCTTGGCAATGATCAATGCCGCCGATAAGATGGCCACTCCATTGGCACAAGACGCCTTACAGCAATTCAGAGATAAAGTGGGCGACATTTCGCACCATACGTTCGCTTATCATTGGGCGCGCCTAATCGAGACCGTGGAAGCGATTGAAAACATCAAGATGCTCTTAGAAGATCCGGACATTGTCAATCCCGATTGCAAGACCTTGGACGTCGAGCCGAAAGAAGGAGTAGGCGTGGGAGTCACGGAAGCCCCGCGAGGATTGCTCTTATATAACATCTGGTCGGACGCGGAAGGGATGTGCGAGAAACTGAATCTATTAGTCGCGACGAATCACAACATCGCGGGCATCGAGAAGTCCTTAATGCACACCGCCAAGCAGGTATTCGAAGACAAGGCCTTAGAGGGATTGAGTTTACCAGATCCATGGATAGAATAAATAAAATATATTTTTTAATTAATTTCAAATATAAAAGAAGTGAGAATTATGGTAAGTGTTGATTATGAATTAAGAAAAAAAGTAATGGATGCTCATATCCATGATACGCTGAAATACTGTTACCAATGTAATCGTTGCACTGACAATTGCCCTATTTCCAAAGTTGCTCCAGAGAGATACGATCCAAGAAGTATTATTTTGAGTTCGTTTCTTGGTATTAAGCCAAGTGTTTTGGAAGCAGAAGATCCATTTGCATTATGGGGCTGTACAATATGCGATACTTGTGATGAAGTGTGTCCGCAAAACATAGAATTGACCGAGATTTTTGCGGTATTAAAAAATATGAGCATTAAGAGTGGTGAAGGCCCTGAATATTATACTCAACAAGCAACAACAATTTACGAGAACGGAAAGGCAATTCCTATGCAATCTGCTATTGAGAGAAGACGAGACGATTTAGGGCTCCCTAAGATTGAAGCTCCAGATGTTCAGGAGATTCAAACAATACTAAATAAATCCAAATTAAATGTAATTTTAGAACAAAATAAAGAGGAATAAAAATGGCAAAAGTAGATGAATACAAGTTATTCGAAGGTTGCGTAATTGGAAATAGGATTCCCTTTATCGAAGCTTCAGCAAGAAAAGTATTCGATAAATTAGGAATCAATACTTCTGAAGCTGCGTTCGCATGTTGCCCAGATCCTACTGGTATGAAACAAGTCGATCATTCAAGCTGGCTTGCGATGGGTGCTCGAAATCTCACTCTTGCTGAGGATGAGGGAAAAGATATCGTTTCTTTATGTAATGGATGTTTCCAGACCCTGAAAGTAGTAAATCATGAATTAAAGCATAATGAACATGAAAAAGCAAAAGTCAATGAAATATTGAAATCTGTTGATAAAGAATTTAAAGGGACAATTAATGTTAAACACTTTGTAGAACTTCTTTCTGAAGTTAAACCAGAGAAAATTAAGGAAAATATCGTCCACGACTTTTCTGGACTTAAAGTCGCATGCCATACTGGGTGCCATTATAATAGACCTTCAGAAATCCTACAAACGGATGATCCAATGGAGCCAACGAGACTACGAGAAATCGTCAAATTAACAGGTGCGACACCTGTTGATTACGAGGAAGAGATGCTTTGTTGCGGGGCAGGAGTGGGTAATGCCGAAGAAGAGCCATCAATGCAAGTACTTAAAAATAAGTTTGACAGCGCTTTAAGAGCAGGAGCTGAATGTTTTGTTATCAACTGTCCTGCTTGCTTCCAACAGATGGACACCAATCAGAGGAATCTCAAGAAATTATTCGATGAGGATTATAACATCCCTATCTTATACGTAACAGAACTCTTGGCACTTTCATTCGGAATTAGTCCAGATGATATTGGGATGAGATATCACCGAGCACGAGCAAACGCACTTTTAGAGAAATACAATCTCAAATAAAATATAAGAATCAATATTAATAACAATTAAAATCTATTTCCAATAGGAATAATAACCTTACAATTTAAAAATGAGCGAAGATATTGACGAAGGAGTAGTAAATCTCTTAGAAATGATAGTTCGCTGTTATGATTGCTGACTATCGTGCGCAGCTCACATCACGGTTGTTGATGAAGAGGGCAAGGAGGTTTACTCACGTAAGCTAAACGTTGGTTTAGGATGAAGGTCCAATAAAAAATAGAGATTGGACACGACTACCCTGCGCGGGTTATAACCAACAAATTTTCTATTTTTCTATCTTTTTTGCGAATAAATTAAAACCAGCAATCTTAGTAATTTCTACATTCACGAATTCTCCGTAATTCCCCGAATAATCTTCAATGAAGATATTTTTATATGCAAAATTTCTTCCAAATGCTTGATTCTCTCTAGATCCATTATGTAACACTAAGATCTTTCCTTCCCATCCCAGCCACTTCTCGTTAATGTATTTCAAACTTTGTCTAAATATATGTGATAAGCGCGTAGACCTTTCTTTTATGATTTGACTCTTTAATTGATTCATCTTTTTTGCCTTTGTACCAGGTCGGGGTGTAAACTGAGAAATATTTAAAATCTCTGGTTGTAGCCATTTAATAAAATTTATTGTCTTATAGAAGTCATACTCTGATTCTCCGGGAAATCCGCATATAATATCAGTCGAGATGGTGAGATATGGTAGAGTCTCTCTAAGAATGGCTATATTTCCTATAATATCTGAAAGTGTGTAATGCCGCTTCATCCTTTTTAATATTAGATCACTGGCAGATTGTATTGGAATATGCAAAAATTGGTAAATCTTCTCGAATTCAAGAATTTCAATGATTTGGTTTAGATTATTAATGAGAAATTGTGGATTTATCATACCAAGCCTCAAAAAGAATTCATACTCAATACCATTTATCATTTCCATTACCTCACTTAAATTTGCTCCATTATACGTATAAGTGCTGCAATCTTGGGATGTTAGATAAATCTGCCTAATCCCTTGTGCCAATTGAGATTCGATAGTTTTAATAATGCTGGCTGGGGGATAACAATTTAATTTACCGCGTGCGTTTTTTACGCAACAATATGTACAATCACCAAGACATCCTTCTGATATCGGAATTATCCCCGTTAATTTCCCTTTCGGATAATTCACAGCATATTTTGCTTTATCATATCTTTGATCTGAAACTAGAACAAGATTATCTTGACCTTTATTAATTTTTTCTACAACAGAAGGAATTTGAAATATTGAATTCAACCCTATAATGGCGGAGAAATTAGGTAAAATCTTTTTAATCTTTTGAAGATATCTGGAGGAAATATGGGGCAAGCAACCTGCAATAATAATCTTTCTGGAAGGATTATCTCGTGTGAAGTTATTTAGTTCTTTGAGTCGTGCTCTGATTTTATTTTCTGTTTGTTCTTTCACACCACACGTATTAATAACGATTATTCGTGCCGACTCAAACTTTACCTTCCTATATCCTGCTTTCTGTAAAAGGTCGGTTATAATATATGAATCCGCTTTATTTGCGGCGCAACCGTAAGTCTCAATATAAAATGTTTTATCATCCATTGATAAATTTTCCAAAATTAGCCCAAATTATCCATTTAGTTATATATACACTCTATAAAATATACACTCCATAAAAGGGTAATACCGGAACGATAAAAAAATTTTTTAGTTAAAAATATCTATAATAAAAAATAATATATCATCATCATTAAAATAGAGGAGAATGAAGTGGTAAAATTCTATTATTGTCCCGTCTGTAAAAAAGAGATCGAACCCGAAGATCGGATCCGGAAACCTATGGATTCTCTGGAAAAAGTCGCATGGGCCATTGTCATTATTGGAACCGTTGGAATTGGGTTAATCCCCTTTTTAGTATATTATTTCTATTATAAGAAACGGAATCATTGTCCAACATGTTATAATAAGTTAACCCAATCAAGTCAACCATT
This sequence comes from Promethearchaeota archaeon, assembly GCA_014730295.1. The sequence continues at coordinate 4,584 of WJIN01000278.1, forward strand.
CGAAAAACCCGAAAAAGAAGTGGAGCCTAAAACACCCCGTGAAAAAGTGCTGAAAAAAGCCGGAAAAAAAATTGAGCGAAAAGAGACAGTACAAACGCCAGAAAAGTCTAAAACAGAAGAGAAAGATGAAGATAAGGTTTTTTGTCCATATTGCGGGACTGAGTTAAGTAAAAGAACCGCTAAGTGCCCAAACTGCGGTACTCGTATTAAAGATCGAATTCAAAAATAAATGTTCTCTGCAAACCAATAGACTTAATAACTTTAATGGTGAAATAGATATAATAGAGATTTAATTTTAAGCATTTATCATATAAAAAAAATAATATAGTGGATTGATTATAACATGCCAAGAGGAAGAAAAGCTCGAACCGCACCTGAAGTAGCAGCCGATCCCCTTGATGAATATAGTATGTGGGATAAGAGAATCGCGCGCGTGTTCCTCTATTCGACCATTATCGCCGCAATCTTTATCGCATCGGGAATGTGGGCATTAATTATAGAAAGATTGATTATCTCAGGATTATGGTTTGAAATAATAGCTTGGAATATATTGCTTCAGATAGCTCTTTGGACGGGTATTATAACCGGTCATCTTATCATAATTGTTCTATTTTACACTCTATTTAGAGGAGGGACTTTGAAAATATGCCGAGCAATTTTTAAGGATAGAAAAGTTGCAAAAAAATATGAAGATTTTGATACTCTTAGATGGATTATAGGTGTTGCGGTCTTAGGAGGCTTGATAACAATATTTTTCCTTTTAGTGGGATTAGTCCCACCATTTCTGGGATTAATTGGAGACTTCTTTATCTTCATGTTTGCTCATTTTGAAATCTGGAGATGGCTCTTAGATCTCGGAATATTCATTCTAATAATCCTTGGTATATTTTTTGCGATTTTATATTTCTGGAACCATGGAGTGTATTACGTGGTGAAAAATATAAAGCAAATTGAAGAGGAGATTGAAGTCGACGAGAGAATTAAAGAAGAACAATTGAAGAATGCTGATGAGAAGACCCTTAGAAAAGTCTACAAAAAAGACACTGGCAAAAAAGCGATATACAAAGGAAAAGAAACGAAAGGCTACTTAGAGTGGAAGAAAAAACACGGATTAAAATAAATTTAAACTAAGAAACTATTTTCTTTTTATCTCTATTTTTTCATACAATAGAGTATGATCATTTCATACTAGATCGTGGATCCTATTAAGTCTTTCTACCGACAGAATTTGTGGCTCTTTATGGGGAAAGATGGAGTATTGCAGAAGGCGCGGTGGATTAG
>WJIN01000031.1 GCA_014730295.1 Promethearchaeota archaeon
CCACACTTCCTTACCTTGCCCGTTTCGCATCGTGCGGATCGACCACTTGGAAAACCACGCCTCGCAATCTTCGCAATAAATCCTATTGCCGTCATCGAGGATATCTTTTTTTCCGCACCACGGGCAGAAATAATAACGGCGGCGATAAAATGGGAAATATACAATTAGACTTTCCGAGTCCGGAACTACGAGATTGCAGGATGTTAGCCAATGAACTTCTCATGGACGTATTTGAGAACATTCTTTTCAATTCCATAAAACATAATGAAAATTACCAAATAGATATAATGATTAAAATTTCCCAACGTCAAACTAATGATACTAATTGCTTGTTTATTCAATTTATTGATAATGGTAGGGGTATAACAGACTCTCTAAAAAAGCACGTATTTCAGCGTGCTGCTGATCAATCCATTAAAGGAATGGGTCTTGGCTTAACATTGGTCAACAAAATAATTGAATCTTTCAACGGAGATATTTGGGTGGAAGATCGAATAAAAGGCGACTATAGTAAAGGAAGTATTTTTCATCTTTGCCTTCCCTTAATCAGTCAATAATAACTAAGATTTTTTAGGACTATCATCACTTTTTTATATTAACTGACGCTCTATTTCAAAAGTTGATTAATATGGGAAATTCGGCTATAGGACAAATCTTTACACCTGATTACATAGCTAAATTTATGGTATCAAATATTCTAACTCATCTAAAACAAAGTGAGACTCCTAACAATCATCCACACGGGATAGCAACCAAATCTGTTTTGGAACCATCTGTTGGAAAAGGAATATTTTTAAAATATTTATTGGAATATGGTTTTGATGATATTACAGCATACGAGTTAGATGCTTCCTTTAAAGAAAAACTTCGAGATTCTTTCCCAGATCTAACAATACATTTTAAAAATATTCTTATCTCACCACCCAGAGAAAGATTTGATGTTATAATCGGTAATCCTCCCTATTTAGGTCATAATTATAATTCCGAAATTTTTCAAGAGTATGTTTCTCAATCGGAAATCTGTAAAAGATATTTTGTTGGGAATATGGATTTATTCTATTACTTCATACATCTTGGGATTGAGTTGCTTAAACCTGGTGGCGTATTATCCTTTATAACAACTAACTATTGGATAAGTAAATCAACAAAAACAGGGATTAAACTTATAAAGCCCCACATCTTAGATGAGTGCTATTTGTTACAATATATTGACCTTTCGAGAATAAACCTTTTTCCTCAAGCTCAAGGACAACAAAACTGTATTTTTGTATTACAAAAAAAGAATGAGAAGGAAAAGAGAATCAAGCGTAATAAAAATATAGAAATTATTCAAGTTAATTCTAATCCAAATCCACATGACTTATGTGATGCCGAGTATAATAGGTTAGTTTTTAACCTCATTAGAAATGGTTCCAATTCGACATACTTTAAACGGTATGTCTCGGCAACTACTCATAATAATTTGGAAGGAAATAATACCTGGAATCTTTCGTATCCAAAGGAAGTGAAAGATTTAACGGAAAAAATTGAGAAATTTTGCATTAAAGACCGTAAGATCTTTTATTTAAAAGATTACTTTTTGATCCGAAATGGCTTAATTTTCATCAAAGATGATATATTTATTTTACAAGAAAACGAAACCATCATACACGAAAATGGGTCTCTCTCTATAATGATTGATGATGAATTTGTTCAGCTCAATAAAAAGGAACAGATGCGATTGAAAAAATTATATAAAAGCTCATCAATTAAAAAATACGGATATAATAAGAATGCTTATAAAGGATATGCTTTATATTTTAATAGAAACACATTTAATGTCGATAAGGGAATGTCTCATGCATTCCAGATTGAAAATGAATACCCCAATCTCTACAATTATTTCCAACAATATCAAAAGGAATTACAAGCTGCCCTAAAAAACGCCAAGGAAGATCAAAGTCATTACTTTTTCCCGCGTCGTGGAGATAGAATAAGGAAGAGATCTGAAGATAACTCTAGTAGATTAGTCTTTTTACAAGAGCACTATGAGAAAGCTAAGAAGATTTTTTTCCCATATATTAGCGATAAAAATATCTTCGGCTATTCTGATGAGCCTTTCTTTGCCACTTCTGATGTATATTTTCTCTGGCCAAAAATTCCCGAAGAAAAGATTGATTATAATTTTTTACTTGCATATCTCAATTCTGAGATAGTACATTTTCTCTTTCATGCCAAAAATATTAAAATTAAACGGAGTAAGACAAAATTGGAAAATTCTTTACCAATCCCTTTTTTAGATCAGCCTGTCTTTTATGACAAAAAAGAATTGATTAATCTTATTAGATTTTTAAGTGAATTCTTAATTCATCTTAATACTGATACCCTCAGAACTAGAATCGATGAACAGATTTCGCAATTAAAACAGCTTGAATATTTTTCATTGCCAGAGAAGAATTTTGAACTTCAAATCCTATCCAATTTAATAGAGGAAGGAAAGAAATTAAAGATTGAGAATTATGTGAACCAGCTTTTTTATCAACTGTTTGATATTCAGGAAGATAGGATGAGAGAATTAATGGCGAAATATTATAGTTCTTAACTTTTCTTGAGCAGCCCTTATCCTATTTTCAACTTGTTTATATTTCAAAACTACAAATTTTAAATAAGCGTGAAACAACCTCTAGTTGGTATGATTGATGAAATCGCGTTTTGCATCTTTTGCCTTTGTATAATTTTATACACCTCATTATTATTTATTAGGTTTCGAAGCAATGAGCCATTCAAACTTACTTTATATAATAAGATTTATGAGGATTGGGTTAAAAATCGTTTGGAGATGCCCTCTGAAATCTCCACTGTCCAAATACTAAGAAATGTGCAAGTAGCCAATTCCACTCTAATTTCTGCTTTGTTTATCCTTTTAGGGATCTTAATAGGGTTTTATAACTCCGCTTTTCTTGACTCCTCTCCTTTTTTCTGGATCGAAGGTTTGGAACGTGGGTTTATCAAAATATCCGTAAATCTTTTTGTTATTATGTTTTGCATTATCAATTTTATTCTGTCTATCCGCTCAATTACGCGATGCTCCCTTTTAATCAGCGGAAAACCCCAAAACTATTCTATCGGGAGTGTGAATGGAGTAGAAGCCGCAAAAAATGCCTTTCTCTCGGGCAAAAATCATTGGATGTATGGTATCCGAGGATTATTTTTTCTCATAGCAACATTAACGTGGTTTCTTAATTCTATCCTCTTTATAGTCATAACATGTCTTATATCTGGATATTTAATTCTCTTTAGAGACGTAAGACGGATAGAAGCATGAAAAATTCTCGATAAAAGAAAAAAAAGATTGTTAATGATAAAGAAAACTATAATTGGATTATGATACTTCAGATCCACAGCTTTCACATACTTTTGCATCTTTTGCAATTTTACCACAATAAGGACAAATTCTTTCTGTAACTGTGGGTTGCGCTCCCTTTTTGGTAGTCAGTTCTATTTCTTGAGCGAGTTCTTTCGAATCAATATCATACTGAATTAAGGGCTTTCGGACTAAAAGATTGAACTGATCTTCTCCGGCTTTTTTATAAGTTCTTATGTTTAAAAATGGAATCAATCCACCTAAAACTAAAGAGATGCCTAATATCATAAATATTGGTATTAAAGTCCAGATATCTTCGAAAAGATCGAAAAAGAAGAATATCACACTCATCATAATTCCCATAGAAAGAAAGATCATTGGTGAAATGAATGCATTTCTGAACATTTTTCCAGGCTTCAGTTCCATCTTGATAAGTGTCTTTCCATTTCTTTCTAAGAAATTAATAATTGAATTATATCTAATAGTGTATGTATATGGTCGTGTAGTGCTGTATGAGCCGCGGTATCCCGAACTTGATGATGAATATGTTGAGTGTGTAGTGGTATAATACCCCACACCAGTCTGTTTAAGCTCTGTTTCTATCATATTATTCTCTTCGTAATTAAGAATACTAAGATTGTTAATATGAGTGCAATATTTCAAAATTTTATGGTATATTTTGCTTCTCTCTTTTTCAGTTTCTATCTCAAATTTTATTTCGCGGGTTTTACTTTTTGCCCATCTAATTGACAAAAAGGTCACTCCCACAGTTAAAGCAGCCAATAGAATAATCAGACCAATTTTAACATATTCCATCAGAAAAAGAAATCCATTTGAAACTAGAATCGCTACATCCCCAATACCAGAATTATGTTCAATATTAATATATATCGTGGTTGGGTTTTCAAAAGATAGTTTTTTATTCACATCACCAACCTGATTGCTTACATTATAAATAATATCGGTATAACTTGCATTTCGAGCAACAGTTAAACTATAATTAAGACCGACCGAAGCAGGCAAGGATACTTTTATATCAATATCACCCGCCGTAACTTCAACATAATATTCAAGAGCACCATTAGTTGATGATAATGTTTCCTTATATTCTTGATTCAACCCAATTTCCTTAGCAGCACTTAAATCAATTTCTGAGTCCCTACCTATCTCTGATGAGAATAGGATATAAGTACCAAAAAGGCAAAAAAATACACAAAAACCAATTATACTTAGTATGGCTATTTTTTTTGATTGTTTCATTTTCATCGATATTTTTTGTAGATGATTTATTAGAGAAAAATAAAAATTCGTGAGTTAGTGAAATTATTGTAAAATTTATATTTTGGTAAACTCATTTACTTTTTTGTAAAACAGGACTAGCTTATTGGAAACAAAAATAAATGAATTTCCTAGCATCTTAATATATTTTTTTTTGTTTACTATGCAACATATTTTAGCTGGCTTATTTTAGGGATATTATATTATTAAATTCTTTATCTATCTTCAAATACAGCATAGTAAATTGCCGCCTTTCTTTTATTAATCAAAACCGAGACATTTAAATAGTCTCGAAAACTTCTTAAAATTAAGTGTTTTGTAAAGACTAGGTTTACAAGATGGTCTTTAACATCACAAAAAATTAAAAATTATATAAATAAAAAGGGTGTTTATTTTGTTCGACGATGATAAAGACGACTATAAGAGCTTTATTGAGAGACTAAAGGAATATTTGAATGTGGATTCAGACATTTTCGATGCAGAATTCTATATTTTCCCAAGTACCGATTTAGGTAAGAAATTTGGTTTAGATCCGAACGAGGATAAAGGATTTAAGATCTCCTATCATTATGAGAAAGGAATGGACCAGCCAGATATTAAAATTCATGGTAATGTTGATGAAGAGAAAGTGAAAGATTATATTAAAAAAATGAATTACATGAAGAATAATCCTAAATTCAGAGAATATGTTAAAAAAGCGCAGGCACGGCAAAAGCAAAGTCAACAGAAAACCAAAAAAGCATTCGATGCGAAAGACTTATCATTGCGTTTACCGGAAGAAATTAAAGATTCGGATATGGAATCTGACTCGCTAAAAATGAGAGAACCGATTACGGAAATCCATAATTTTGATGATACATTTCAATTGATACTCGAAGTACCCGGCATTAAGGAGAATGATGTGTTTATTAGCTTAAACGATGAGCAAAAGACATTGACCTTTAGCGCAGAAAATGAGAAAAGACGATATCACAAGAAGATTCATTTACCGTGTAAAGCATCGCTGTTAAATGATTCTCTGAGTCTGTCTAATGGGATTTTAACATTTGAATGTGAAAAGAAATAAATTCATATTTTTATTTACAATTTATAGATTTTAAGAATTAATTACATACAAAAAAATAGAGAGGAAAGATACTAATATGTCAGAAATGAGTGAAGCTGGTGGGAGACAAGGAAGGAAAGTAAGAGTAAAGGATGCGTTTAAGCAAGATGCTGGCAGAGGCATCGTCAGAGTAGATCCGGAATTAGTCAATTTACAAGGCTGGAAAACTGGTGATGTGTTGGCGATTCGGCACCCTAAAACGCTTGAAAAGACCGCCGCTTTATTATATCCAGGGAGATCTGAAGATAAAGGCACGAATGTAATTAGAATGGATGCCTCTTTGAGAAGAAACCTTGGGGCGTCTATAGATGATATTGTATTTATTCGGAAAGTAGATGCTGCCTTAGCAGAGAAGGTAACCTTTGCGGGATTGGAAGAGGCAGTTATTTTAAGAAATTCTCAACAACTAGCGAGTAAATTAGAAAATAGAGTAATTACGAAGAACGATATTTTATCCTTTTATGCGTATGGACGCCGAGTGGATCTTATTGTTGTGAATTTTAGTCCAAAAGCAGCGGCAGTTCGAATTCATTTGGATACTCAGATTGTCTTAAGTGAAAAAAGTCATAAAGAACTCGTACAACTGGAGAAGTCTCGAGTTACTTATGAGGATATAGGTGGTTTGGAAGAGGAAATCCAGAAGATACGCGAAATGATTGAGCTTCCTATTCGACATCCCGAATTATTTAAGAGGATTGGAATTGACCCTCCAAAAGGAGTTTTATTACACGGCCCCCCAGGAACGGGAAAGACATTACTAGCCAGAGCTGTAGCATATGAAACGGATGCTAATTTTACAACCATAAGTGGTCCCGAAATTATGAGTAAATTTTACGGACAGAGTGAAGAGAATTTACGCAAAATCTTTGATGAAGCAAAAGAAAATTCTCCTGCAATTATCTTTATAGATGAGTTAGATTCCATCGCCCCGAAGCGAGCAGAAGTGACGGGAGAAGTAGAGAGAAGGGTGGTTGCTCAACTATTATCCTTGATGGATGGTCTCGAAGGAAGAGGAGAAGTTATCGTGATTGGTGCAACTAACCGTGTAAACGATGTAGATAGTGCATTGCGACGTCCTGGGAGATTCGACAGGGAGATTGAAATCGGAGTTCCCGATACTGAAGGACGACATGAGATCCTAATGATCCATACTCGTGGAATGCCGCTTGATAAAAAAGTGGAGCTTAGAGATATTGCGGAAAGAACCCACGGATTCGTAGGGGCTGATATTGAAGCATTAGCTAAGGAGGCTGCAATGTTAGCCATTCGGGAGATATTACCAAATTTAGACTTGGAAAAAGAAATTCCCCCTGAAGTATTGGCGGAGATAAGAATAAAAAATAAGAACTTTCAAGATGCATTGACAAGTATAGAACCATCGGCTCTGAGAGAAGTTCTTATCACGAGACCTCAAGAGACTTGGGAGGATGTGGGGGGATTAGAAGATGCAATATTCCAACTGAAAGAAGTTGTTGAATGGCCCTTAAAGTATCCCGAATTATATGAACATTTAAAATCAAAACCTCCGAGTGGAATTCTACTACACGGACCTCCAGGTACAGGAAAAACATTAATCGCGAAAGCATTGGCGCATGAAAGCGAAGTGAACTTTATTTCTGTTAAGGGTCCCGAATTCTTATCCAAATGGGTAGGAGAGAGTGAAAAGACCGTACGAGAGACCTTTAGAAAGGCACGATCGGCAGCACCCTGTATAATCTTCTTTGACGAAATTGACGCAATCGCGGGGATGAGGGGGAGAAGTGCGGGTTCTACGGTGACTGAACAAGTTGTTTCGCAATTACTAACAGAGATGGATGGCTTGGAAGGATTAGAGGATGTTATCCTATTAGCCGCCACCAACAGACCGGATATGCTCGACCCTGCATTATTAAGAGCGGGAAGATTTGGAAAACATATAGAAATTCCTATGCCCGATGAAAATTCACGTCAAGAAATATTTAAAATACATCTGGAAGGCAAACCAATATCTTCAGATGTATCTATAAAAGAATTTGCTAAACGGATGGAGGGATATACTGGTGCTGACATTGCTGCGGTATGTGAAGAAGCAACTTTACTTACTATAAGAAGAGCGATATCAGATGCTTCAATTAATACCAAAGATAAGGAATCTGTTAAGAAAGTAAAAGTTGACCGCGAAGCATTTAATCAAGCGTTAGAAAAAGTCTTGAAAAGTGCAGAAATGGCCCAAAAAGCACATCAAAGATTATCTAAAGAGCCTTCAGAGGAATTGTATAGATAATTTTTTTCATTATCTTTATTTCAATTATGAAATTGAGGAAAATACTTAATGACATTAGAAAAATCTCAAGGTAGTCAGATAAGTTTAGATGGAATTTTAGAGATACTTGGAAATCCTACAAGAAGAGTAATTCTGTCTAAATTAGCTAAAGTACCACACTCTACATCAGAATTGCATAAAGCCTTAGGGATAAGTCGCCAAGCTGTACATAGTCAGTTGAAGATCTTGGAGCAATATAATATAATAGAGAATTTGGACCCAGATACGCGCGGAAGCAAATACAAAATCAAAAGTAATTTGTTTGTCACAATCGATATTTCTCCTGATTATTATAGCATCAAGTATAATATGACGGAAATTGGAGAAGATTCTGAATCTATTCTCCTGAAAGATACAAAAGATTCTAATGTATACGAGACGATTAAAGAATCAAGCCAAAAAATAAAATTCTTAGGAGAAAAAATAAGAAATATAGAGGAAGAATTACTTGAGATTGAAAAGGAGAGAAGGGAGCTTCTGCAAAAGAAAGAATGTTTTATTATAGAATTGAAAGACTTAATGGAAAAGAAATATAGAGACAAATTAAGAAAAGAAAAAGCTCTACATGATAATCTGGAGATGGAAATCTTTTATACCTTGTTTTTTAATACAGGAAAATTTCACAGAAAAATAAATATTGACAAACTATTGGATGAATTATTTTTTACTGATCTTGATAGCATTTCTCGCGAAAGTAATAGGAGTCATATCGAACTTTTACTAAAAGATCTCGCGAAAACTATGGATATTTTCAGAAAAATCGAAGATGATTGGTTCCTTGATATCTAAATTAGCTAAACGTTTTATTTCAAAATTAACACTTTAATGGTTTTAAAGGTTTTAGTTTTTGTTTTGGATTTTAATTATTATCAAATAATATTCGAAGGTAGGTGAAGAAATGAATCTAAAAAACTTAAAAAAGGAATTACCAGATATTTTTGAGAAAGTAAAAGAAGATGTAAAGAAAATATTTGGACGCCAAAGAGCAGGTTTAAGCCTCGGACTTGCCGATTTAGGGATGTTTAGAGGGGGATTCATTGGTGGGATGCATTTCTATCCCGGTACATCCATCGTGATGAACACAACGCCATTAAAAATGATCCTAGAACAACAATCCGCTGATATCGTTTGGGCGTATACCTATCATATTCTCTTACATGAGTATATTCATTCATTAGGAATTATTGATGAAAAAATGTGTCGTGCGGCTACGCTTAAAGTAAGTGAAGAGATTTTTGAGAATGACGAGCATCCAGCACTAGTATTTGCTAAGAATGGAATTGGCGCATATTTTCCAGATTTAAATGTAGTTTATGTTCCTCCCCAGAGAAAACCCGAGGGTATCTCCATCGAATACGTAAAAGGTTTTGATAAGAATAGCTATTCCTATTATTCCTAATCAATAGGATTACATCGAAATGTCTATTTGATTAAATTTTCACTACTATCCCTTTTTTTTCTAATGAGAATAATAATTTAGATTTAGTTCTTATTTTGTTAAAACTAATATCTATTTCTTTTAGATTTTTAAGGTTTTTTATTGACTTGGGAATGGTCTTAATCTTGTTACCTGATAAATTAATGGTTTTTATTGAGCACATATCAAATATTTCTCTGGGAATGACTTCTAAATTATTCCAACTGATATCTAAATGTTCTAACAATTTTAACTGAGAAAAGGTTTCGGGTAGATCTTGTAATTGATTATTGTGGATGGATAAATCCCTTACTTGAGTGAGTTCTCCAATCGAATTGGGTAGGATTTCAATATTATTATCATATAACTCAATTTGTTTCAAATTTCTCAGATCTTCTAGTAAATAAAGAGTATCCACATCCAAATTATTTCCTCCTAATCCCAATCTTTCAAGCGACTTCATTCTCAATAAGTTTTTCTCAATAGATTTAATTGCATTCAATCCGATTTCTAAATAAATCAATCTGCTTAATTCAGCTATTTCATTTGGTATCTCATCAAATTTATTGCCGTATAGTTTTAAATTTTCTAAATCTTTTAGATTTTTGAAACTCTTAGGAAGGGAGATTAACTTATTATGGCTTAAGTCTAAGGATTTAAGGGTTCTTAAGCTTCCAAAGGATTCTGGTAGAGACGATAGACTATTATGTCTTAAATTAAGGTGCAGCAAGGATTCCATTTGGGAGAATGAATCTGGTATAATTTGAATTTGATTGTTGCTTAAATCCATCTGCTTAAGAGATACAAGATTGGCTATATTAGTGGGGATTTTCCTTACTTTATTCACCTTTAAATCGAGCTTTTGTAATTTACTTAAAAAACCAATATAGTGAGGTATTTTGGTAATAGTATTCCAATTAAAAATATTATGTCCGATACAAGAGAAATCCAACTCCTTGATATAGCCATTTTTAATTTTATAGCGGAGTCGGTCGAACTTGTCATTAAGAAATTTGATGATATAATAATTTATTAACATTAAAGCTAATTCTTGATTAGAATAATTTAATATTTTATTTTCTTGGATTAAAGAAGCGATACCTTGTCGAAAGTCTAGTAATTTTACATTATTCAGTTCATTTATTAGATATTCCCTTGTTATATGATTATTAATATTTCCCAAAATCTTAATGATTGCTAAAATGCATTCCATCGAAGATTCATGTTTATATGACCAACACATCGGCTCAAATGCCTTTCCTAAATAATACCTCCCGATTTTTTTTATCGCTAACCTCCTGATTATTTCATTGGAATCGGAAATCATTAGATTTTCGAAAAAATCAAATAAAACATGACCCTCAATCCCAATAGATTCTAAAAAATAGATACTTTCGATTCTACTTTCAATATCAGAAGAATTTTGAATAATGGTTATCAATTGAAGTATTGCAGAATACTTATCTAATCTTTTTTCTTGATATTGCTGCCAGGTTATCTTGGGATCCAATAGCATTTTTCAAAAAAAATATGTTTCTAGACTTTAAATTTTTAGTGCTTAGATCTAATCAGATAGATTTCCCAATCTCACAATCTCTCCAGCAATCTCTCTATATTTATGTTCCTCAACAAAATGTCCAATATTTTGAAAAAATTGAATATTTCCTTTCAGTTGAGGAAGGTTCTCAATCCATTGACCGATAACTTCCTCCTTTCCTAAGGGATCCCATTTACCAATTATCGCACTTACCCCGATATTATTTCCATTCGGTCCCCAAGAAGAACGAATTTTCTCTTGAATCATTCGATAAAATAGTTCTGTATTTCTTTTTCCTAGTTTCGGATCATTATAGAGATTTCCATATCCCCACGTTTTTGTTTGCATTACCAATCGTTTTGAGCTCCTTACATTAATAGCGGACTTGAATTGTTCTTTAAATACTCTCTGGGCAACTGCGTGGTTTTTTTGATACACCCCCAATTCCATTAATATGATATTTTTAATCATATTAGCTAAAAGCGGTAATGGTTTATTTGGATCCGTAAAGATGGCATATGCCGCAAAATCTCCCCAAAAATTATTAGGAATGATGTATGGAGTATAGCACCAACCCAACCACGAGACTGGATAATTCTGAAATGTCATTCCTGTTTTTGGGATTGGAAAGACTGTAGTATTAAGTAAAACTAAGTTGGAAACTCGCTCTGGTTCCCTTAAAAATGCACCAATTCCAATTGGACCACCCCAATCGTGGACAATTAGAGTCACATTATTAAGATTAAGATGTTTGATGAGTTGATATAAATTTTCAGCATGATCCATGCACACCATTTCATGGGTGGCTTGGTCAGAAAGCCCAAATCCAATATGATCCATTGAAATTATTGAACAAGCTTTCTTAGTTCTTTTAATAATCTGTTTAATAATATTTCGATATGTATAGGAACATTCTGGATTTCCGTGTACGAAAACAATACTTTCGTCTGGATTGTTCCCTAAGATATTTGACTTACGATAAAACATCTTCTTTCCTTTATCGAGACCTTTTTTAAGGTTAAACCAAAAATAATCTCCTTCTGGACAATAATCTTTTGGAATATGCTGAATCGGACTATTACTTTTGATATCTTGGACCTTCATATTTAGAAAAATTAAAAAGAATTAATTAATAGAGTGGATCCTATTATATTAAAATGCTATAAAATTTCTCTTTTTCACACTTTCGATGAGATAATTATCTATATCGGGATCGCTTTTTTTTCTCCGAACACTTTTTAATAATTTAGAATAATTTCCCAACAGACGGAATTTAAAACTATTCCATCCCATCGATAATTTGATCTTTAATGAGGTATGACTTGGGAATTCTGTTTTATAGGGAACAGCACCATCTTGTAATTTTCCATTTTTCTCATATTTGTATCGCTTAAATGGTTCTTCCTTTGGATGTCTGTTGAATGGATCAATCTCATTCCTAATCTTAAACTTCTTTGCTAATCTGTCAACCACTTTCCCCAAAAATTCCATGACAGCAGTTGGTTCTCCAATAAGATCTCTGTATTTCTCATCTATTTTTCTTACTCTCCGTCTCACGACTCCATTTGGGGCAAACCTATCCATTGCTGGAATTAAATTCCATAATACTGCCGCTTGTCGTTTGAAAAATTTCGATTTATGCTCTTGCATTATGGGATTATCGGAGTCTAAACAATACTTATATCCATTTAAACTAACATCCAGTTTCCTAAGCACAGATGGACCCCATGTTTTATACATCAAATCATATCCATATTCAGTTAGATTTAGAGTTTCATGGGTTTCTAATGAGATATTTTCTTGAGCACCGCTCCAAAAATGGACATCTTCCCATGGGACATTCTTCACTCTTCCATCTTCTTTCAATTTATCATAGAGAACAGTCCCCGGAAATGGACTTAAACGAGTTATTTGTTGAAAAGTCGGATAACAGGCAACGAAATAGTTTAAATCCTCATACATATTCGAATGATCGTGCCAATCCCAGCCACAGATCCAAGCACCAAGTGTCCTAATACCCATTGAATGCAATTTATGGAATAATTCACGAGCGTCAATTTCGGCTCTTTTATCATATCCATGCTCTCCGGCAAATTTGGATTCAACCCCAATAAAAATGGCGCCTATTCCTATCTCTGCTACCGCATCCCAGCCATATTTATCGGCAAATTTCCAGATGTTATCAACTGAGCCAAATGCTAACCAATCCATTGACTCTACGATTTCTGGGTTTTTCCCCCAATAATCGCGTGTTTTAATTAAATATTCAGGATGTCGGAAATGATCCTCCTCGATAGTAAATATCTGCCGAACGTTGGGAAAATGCTTATGATATAATTCAATATGATTTACAAATTCTTCAGGAGAAAGCAACTGTAGTCGCTTAAATCCAAACATCTCCGTGGATGAACAAAAATCACATCCTCCGGGACACCCTAATCCCGATACTAAAAAACCCACATTACCTATCGGATATTTATCAATAAACCATGGGACGCCTCCGCATTTTGGCATTAATCTCTGCTCAATGGGTCGTCCTGTCTCTTCTCCGAGAAATTCTCTTAAAAATCGGACGCCTTCACCCTTAACTACATGATCCACATATTCTTTCTGAGTGTGTTCATCATATTTTCCTTTAAACGCTTGAGCCCCATAAGATCCGAGCAAAATTGTTGTTTCCGGAGAATTTTCTCGAATATATTTACACATTTTCATTACCATTTGAAGATGGACGGGAAACGCACTAATACCAATGGTGGCGTAATGTTTATTAACTTCCCTCGTAAAATCTTCCCATCGAGGATATTCCAAGAGAGTAGCGGGTATATCAATATTTTGAGCAAGGATGTGGTTGGCATAACAATGGGTGTGAGAGATTAATGTAAAAATATCATCTCCCTTTGTAAATCTCTGACCCGTAGCATCAGTCAATGAATCATTTGCAGGGAGGGTTGGGTAGGGATACGCAGGAGTTGTTAATAGGATTCGATCCTCAATCATATTATCACTTTTTTTAATATAGAATACAAGATATGAGTATTATTGATCAGCAAATCTCGCATCTTTGCTTTAATTTATAAATTTATTACATAATTATATCGAAGAGTTACTATTTAAGTATTGTGCATATATAACCAACACAATTAAACATATCTTTTTTAATTCAAATGAGCTATTATGTAACATAATTGAAGACTTTCAAACTATTTTAATATTCGATGCGATGAAAAATCAACAAGAACAGAATAAGAGAAAAATTTTGGGAACATTGGAAGATTATCCATTTGGATTAACTATCAAAGAACTTTCGGAAAAAACAGAATTTCACAGAAATACAATTTCGAAGTATATGAGTATTTGTGAAGCTGAAGATTTAGTAGATAAGAAAGAAATCGCCGCAGCGAGTGTATATTTTACAAAAAAGCGAAAATATCTCAGAAAAGAGTTGGTAGTTTCCTTTATTAAGGCACTACTTTATGGATTGAAACAAAAAAAACCAAATCAAGAGGAAAAGTATAAGGAGATTGGTCATATTATAACAAAAGAATTCCAATTTCCCATTGGTAACACACATGCCGAGGTTTTTAAGAAAGCAAAAAATAGCAAAGAGATTATCCCAAAGTTAAAACTATTTCGATATTTCTACAACTCGTTCGATTTCTTTCAAGATGATTTAGAAATATCTATTGTCGAGTTGAATAATCATAAAATCACCTTCAGGTTGGAGAATTCCGAATTTTTAGAGCCCTCTGGAAAATATCTCTATTTCTTCTTCATCGCATGTGGCATTACAGAAGGTATTTATTTACAAAATTTAAACATGAAAGTGGATTGTTCTATCGAGAATGTATCCAGTTCGGAGGACAAAAATAGATACATAGATATTTTCCTAAAGGCATTTTGAATATTGAAAACTTCAAAGAGATGTTAATCTTGAATGAGAATTATCTCTTTTGCACTAAATTAGGTATTTTAATAATTTTTTTAACTTAAATCTAAAGCTTCGAAAGTCCATACACTTAAAAATTTATCGCGTAATTTATCTGCAAGTTTTGGATCTACAACATTCATGCATGTAAATATCTGATAAGGTTTTAAAGGATTTTTCAATTTAAAAAGTATACGTTTTTTATCAATAATATCAAAATTGAACGACATAAAATGGTAAGTATATTTCATATTGAAATTAGGTAATTCCACTGAAAGACCATAAAGGTGATCTTGGAGGTATCTTAGTTCTTCAAAGACCGATTTGCACTTCGTTTTTTGTTCTTCGTTTAGGGGACGATCATCATATTCAAAACTCCATAGATCTCTAACCTTCACACCTCGATCCACAGCTTCTTTCAATGGTGTGTAAATTAATGACGCATGAGGAATAATTTTTAAGGTACTTTTATTGATAAATTCATTGAAGATAATCTCTTCTTTTGCTTCGTTTATGTATTTTGCATACAATGTTAAGATTGATTTTGTACCGAATTTAGTTGACCAGAATATCTTGGATTGTTCTTTCCTTATTTGAATTTCTGATTTATAAAGATCGTGCTCTAATTTTTTTGCCCTTTCATATAAAAAACTCATTTTGCGCCTATTTTCTTTTTTATGGAAATTTATCAAATTCTCAAGAGCTTTGTTTAGATTTATAGCGGTAAATTTCTTTGGTCGTGCTTCAATAATATCAATAAACCCTTTTAGATTCAATTCTTCTAATACTTCATAAATTCTTCCACTTGGAACTCCAGAGTCCTTGGAAATCTCACGAGCCGTAGGAGGGTTCGATTTTGAGGCAGTTAGAAGTGAAATGTAGACATTGATCTCATAATTAGAAAGGTTTGCTTCATTGAGAAATATTTTCAAATCTTCAAGTAAATCATAGGACATTATTAATAGAATATATTAGCCCACCTTAAAAATGGTAGCATAAAACTCATTTCAACTTGTAAATGATCGATTATGATTTAAAAGTTACTTAGATATTTTTATAATAAAAAATATGGATGTGATAAATATTTCTGAAATTTATAAGGAATTAAGATCTCATCTGGATAAATTACCCTCTGGTTATCCCAAAACAGAATCTAAAGTTGAAATTGAGATTTTAAAAGAATTATTTACTCCAGAAGAAGCTTATATTGCTACAAAGCTTTCCTTTTTTCCTCAAAAGATAAAGCAATTGTTTCGTAAATTAGATAAAAACACACTTGTTCTTAATGATTTGGAGAGAACCTTGGATCGGATGTCTGAAAAAGGATTAATTATGATAAGTGAAAATAATGGAGAGAGGATGTATTCAAACCTTATGTTTCTCGTAGGATTCTATGAATATCAACTTGGTCGATTAAATCCAACCTTAGTGTCCAATATTTTTCAGTATTTCGAAGAAGCATTTTTTAAGAGAGAATATAATTTAACAGGCATTCCACAATTAAGAACTATTCCAGTAGATAAGTCAATCTCCTCAAATCTGGCTGTAGCAACTTATTATAGGTTAAGAACTTTTATTGAAAATGCCTCCACAATTGGAATAATGGATTGTATATGTAGGATTGCTCATGATATAATCAATGATCCTTGTAAAAAGACGGATTTAAGAGAAACCTGTATGACTTTCGGAACTGCTGCAAAAATATATAAAGAAAAAGGACTCGCGAGAATTATAACTAAAAGTGAAGCCTATGAACTAGCGGATAAATTTGAAGAAGAAGGGTTAGTAGTGTCACCGTCTAATTCACAAAAGCCTTTCGTAGTATGCAATTGCTGTGGATGTTGTTGCGAGATAATATCGAATCAGAAAAAATTTGAAAAACCCTCCCAATATTTTGCTACAAATTTTTATGCATTAGTGGATGAGAAAGTATGCTCGGGATGCAGTGTTTGTGTTGATTCATGTAATATTGGAGCAATTCAAATATATAATAATATAAGTAAAATCAATCTTGGCAAATGTATTGGCTGCGGAATTTGTGTAACAAGATGTCCAGAAAATGCTATTTCACTAAATAGAAAAGATAAGGAATTAATTCCACCAAAGAATACTTTAGAAACATATATGAACATTATGAATGAAAAGAACAAGATTAAAAATGAATCATAAAAAGGAGGAATAAGAAAATATGGAAATTAACGAGGAATTAAAACAAAATTTGATGGAGAGAATGGATTATTCTACGGAAGAATTAGATACCTTCTTAAGTAATCTACGTAATAAGAAACTTCTTGCAAAATCTCTTAAATTATTAAGGAAAACGATTATTTTCGATAGAGCCAGTTGTTTTGACGTTGGCTTAAAATGTGGCGGATGGGGCCAAATAATTATGAAAATCCCTGTTGTTGATCGGGAGACAATAAAAAATGTCTGATACAGAGAGATTTTTAAAAATTGAGAACAAAATTATTTGAGAATTTAAATAGATTTCTAAAAAGAGTAAGCCTTATTTAAATCAAGGTTATATGTAGTATTAATCTTAATTACATTTAGACAGAGTAATAGTTTATGCTTATAGATAACCTCAATAAAGAAGAACTCAAGAATCTCTTGGTAAAAAATTGGATGAGCCATGACGGCTCGTGGTTTTTAAATACCTTTCTTCGAGTTGGCATAAAAGAAGCCAACAAAATTAATAAAGGAGCTATAAAGATGTTAGCCTCATTAGAAATTGCCAGAATAAAAAGATTATCCGAATTTAATGATAAGCAGATTAATAATTACCAGGAATTAACGGATTTTATGAAAACCACATACAGCGTCCTGAAAGGAGATTTTATGGACTTTACTATCTCTTTCCTTGGTAAAAATCGGTTTCATTGGGAAATGGGCAAATGTTTCGCATTCGAGGGAATGAAAAGGCTTGGAATTGAAAATGAATATGAATGTGGGGTGATTTACCGGGTAAGCTGTTGGTTAAACGAACTTGGAATTAAACATAAGATTGTTCCGAAAATTAAACACTGCCTTTTAAACTCACAGAACCAGTGTAGTGGCGATATAATTGTAGAATTTTGAAGTGATAACTTATTTAAGTATAATTTTCCTTTACTAGTTTTTAAATAGGATACAACATCGGTATCTTTTATCTCGGAGAATTCTGGGTTTAATAATTTTAAATAAGAAAAAGACTTTTTTAAGCTATTTTATTCAATAGTTAAAAATAAGTAAAAGTGTATCATTAACTACATAGCACTAAAAATTATTCGAAGTGATTAAGATTAGTCAAGCTACTTCTGATAAAGAATCTCCAGAAGAGGAAGAGGAGATTAAAAAACAACTTGGGATGGAACCCAATAAGCTTATTTTATCATGGAAATTTAAAGATGTGGATAAAAAATTAACATATGACATAGAAAAATGTATTGGATGCAGTTTATGTAAGGAAGTATGTCCCGTAGATGCGATTGAACTCGGACCAGTTCCCGAAATCGCCCAAGGGCTTTTGGATGAGTCTAATCCAAAAATTATGATTGACCACGAGAAATGCTGTTATTGTATGCTCTGTGCGATCGTATGCCCGAATGATGCATTTCACGAGCATATCCAACCAGAAGGTAAGATCGACATGAATCAATTCCCGCGTCTTGGCAAATTCTATAAAATCGATGAGAAAAAATGTATCGAAGATGAGTCAAATGAAATATGTCAACTCTGTGTTAATTCTCGTGAGAGAAATAATGTTAAGGCATATCATAAGATTCAGCAAAAATGCCCCACTCAATGTTTTCAAATAGAATCTCCCATTTCTGGAGAAGTTATCCTAAAGGAGCATATGCTCTACAAATGCGACCCCTCTGGATGTAAAGCTTGTGTAAATATTTGTCCCGTAGAATCTTTCTTTATCCCTCAAACTGCGGAGGATGTTAAAAAATATGGGAAAATTGCGTGCAACGAGGACGAATGCTTTTATTGTGGGGCGTGTGTAAATTCCTGTCCCGATGATTTAATTATTGTTGATAGGAAGAGTGTCGAAATTTTAGACCCAAAAACACCTGGTAATTATCCCTGGATTGAAGCATGGACGAAACATATCAAAGAAATCATTAGAGAACGAATTATCAAAGGAAAACCTCCAATTCACATTCCCTTATTGGAGGAAAAGGTCGAAAAAGAAGTTAAAAAGGTTGAAGAAAAGATACCGCAAATCTCAGAAGAAGAAAAAAAACAACTCAGAGATATTAATAACAAGATACAAGAGCTTTTAAAAAATAAAAAGGTACGATATTGGATTAAAGATGGAAAAGCTGACAAAGTAGCCGCCGAATTAGATAAAGCTCTTGGTAAAACGACTGCATAAACAAGATCAGTTCAAACTTTTTAAAAATAATTGATTAAATAAGGTTAAAAACAAAAAAATTAAAAAAATCCCAAATAAAATTAGGATTTACCATGCAT
The DNA here is from genome assembly GCA_014730295.1 of Promethearchaeota archaeon. Next base: position 19,369 of record WJIN01000031.1, read on the forward strand.
TTTTAAGAGTGCACGTCTCTGTGGACCTCAACACGTTCGTGAATCGGTATTAGGTGGTACTACATGCAGCAGCATATTTAGAGTGAGTCATTTTCAAAAATTTATTTGGACTCAACTGATATCGCTGCGGTTTGA
>WJIN01000279.1 GCA_014730295.1 Promethearchaeota archaeon
AAAGGATCTTTATTTGATTGTTGTGTCCACCCATGGGTAGCAACGCGTCCATTTTTATAATCTAAAGCCACAACTAAGTGTTCTGAGCCTATTTTGTTGGATAGTATGGTGATGTTTTGGGGGGTCTTAATTGCCATAAGCGACTAGTTTATAATGGATACAATGAAAGAATTGCTGTCTTAGATAACGGGCTCGGAAGACATGAGTTCCGCCTCCACCGAAAGAGATGCCCGAAATGTGGTGAGATCAAGCCCGATTACTCGGCGTTATTTCCGAAATATGGTACATATCACGAGAACTATAAACGTCGAGCTCGGCAACATTATATGAATGGTTTGATGCCCAGTCAGATTAAGAACGTTTTCTGGGTGGACTTTGGGCTTGATATCGCCAAAACCACGATTGTAAATTGGGTAAATGAAATTCAAGACGAATTAAGAGATTTATTAAAGACGACCCCTGTCCCTTCCAGCGGGTATTGGGGCTACGATGAGCTTCACATGCGAATCTCCGGGGAGAGGATGTATACGATTGATACGATTGATATGAACACAGACTTCGTACCTGTTGCCAAGATCTCACCGAATATGGGCAGAGAGCCGGGGCGTAAAGTACTCATGGAAGGGCGGAAGCAGCTCACGTATAAAATAAAGGGGCTCATTAAGGATATGACCACCAATTTGGGAGGGTTGTTCCGAACGCGAAGTTTTAAACATATAAAGCAGCAGAACTGCTTAACTCACGTGAAATGGGCCGTTTCGAGGCATGTAAAGGCTTTTGCTGGCCTCTCGGAGCATTCGACAAAACCGATTCCGAAAGAATGGAGATGGTTGCTTGCCAGGTATTACGATGTGATTGACTCTAAGCACCAAACGGACGCCTACATTCAACTCGAAATCCTCCGTTCCATCATTCCCAAGTTAAAGAACAAAAGGAAGCGTCACCTCATTACCGCCTTTAAAACGCTCTCTTCTTCGCTTCCCAAGATTATTGCCCATCAACGCGACCCTTGGATGCCCACGACGAATAACCGCCTGGAGGGGCAACATACAATCTACATCTACTACCCTTCATTTAAGCGAAATATGATGACACCTGGGGGCGCACAGCGCGTCCTCGATTATCGTGTCTTCAAGCACAACTTTCGAAGGTTTCCATCGTACATTAAGGAAGTTTGGGAGAAATACAAGGAGTTCCGCATAATTGTATCGACTTCTCCGAATTGGCGAAAGCTCGTAGGGTTCGGAAATTACTTTAAGCACAAATTCATCAAGCTTCACCGATGGGCGGAGAAGTACCGAGCCGTATGGGTGAAATACTTCGCTTTGATATAAAGATTTACCCCTTACAAAGATTTAAAGCCTATCACTAACATTTGTAACTACCCAAAAAATAACACAAAGATTACATGAAAAAGGGCTAATTTCCTCCATTAATGGATTATAGTGACATCATGATATTTTCAATCAATATAATCCAAAAGAGACATTTTTTTAAAGTGTCTATCACTTTTTTAAATCGAAATATGACGAATTCAAAACATATCACGATAGAGGAGGCAATTAGCAAATTTCCTGAAGAAAAACAAATTAATCTAAGGGGATGGGTGTACCGAGAACGAAAATCTAATAAATTTATCTTCCTCGTGCTCCGAGATGAGTCAAGCATAATTCAGTGTGTAATTAAAAAAAATAAAACACCTAAATTATTCGAGAAAGCGCAAGATTTAACCATTGAATCGTCTATAAAAATAAGAGGCGAATTACGGGAAGATAGTAGAGCTCCTACTGGTTATGAAGTAGGAGTTACGGAATTAGAGATTGTCCAAATCGCTGATCCATTTCCAATTACAGAATATCAATCAATTGAATTACTTCTTGAAAATCGTCATTTGTGGTTAAGGTCACGAAAGATTAATGCCATTCTGAAAATAAGACATACAGTCGTCGGAGCGATTCATGAATTTTTTAGAAAACGGGGATATTTCGAATTCGATGCGCCAATCTTCCAACCTAGTATGTCAGAAGGGGGTGCAACTTTGTTCAAAGTGGATTATTTTGAGGATATTGTCTATCTAAGTCAATCTTGGCAATTGTACGCTGAGGCAGGAATATTCTCATTAGGGAAAATTTATAATATGGGTCCTACATTTAGAGCAGAAAAATCAAGTACATCCAGACATCTTTCAGAATTTTGGATGGCTGAAATGGAAGCCGCATGGATGGAGCTTGATGAGGTTATTGAAGTCGCAAAAGATGAAATACGATTCATTATTAAAGAGGTTATAGATAAAAATAAGAAAGAACTGGAACTATTAGAACGAGATATTTCAATATTAGAAAACTATGCTCATACAGAATATCCCTCGATTAAATATGCTGAAGCTTTGGAAATTCTAAATAATACTTATGATATGAATGTTCCCTGGGGGAAAGATTTGAGAACAATCGAAGAAAAGACATTAGCTGAACATTTTAATGTCCCGGTCGTAGTCAGCCATTATCCTACAAAGATAATGGGATTTTATAAACCTCCCAGTGAGGAAAATCCGGAAGAGGCATTATGTTTCGATATGATCGCTCCTGAAGGATATTGCGAAATTATCGGTGGATCCCAGAGAAGTTTATCCATTGAAAACATGAAACAAAGATTAGAAGCGGAAGGAGAAGATCCTGGTAAATACCAGTGGTATTTTGACCTAAGAAGATATGGAAGTGTCCCTCACTCCGGTTATGGTGTAGGGGTTGAAAGAGTAGTTTCATGGATATGCGGTTTGGAAAATATCAAAGATGCTATTCCATTTCCCCGTACTATGGACAGAAAAGAACCTTAATTAACACAATATGACCTTTCTATCTCCAAAATAATCCCTTTTTCAATATTTTAGATTAATAACAGTCTTTTGAAGCTTTTAGAATGGAAATTTAATCAAATTTTTTAGAAATACTAGACTAATTATAGTAAAGTAAATATACACTATTCAGTCTAAATCATCTAAAATTTGGGATAATCAATGAATATCAGTGAATACATGGGCTATGAACTAATTGAGAAAATAAAAGCGGAAGAAATCACTACAACAGAGATTTTAGAGTTTATATTTCAACAAATAAATCAAACTGAAGATAAGGTACATTCTTTTGTTCATTTAGAGGAAAAAAAAGCATTTAAAAAATCGAAAGAATTAGATTCAAAAATTAAGAAAGGGAAGGATGTGGGAAGATTATATGGTATACCTATCGCTATTAAAGATTTAATATGTGTTAAAAATAGTCCAACCACATGTTGTTCTGAAATTCTTAAAGGATATAGACCTCCATATCATGCCACCGTTTCAGAAAAACTGCTTGAGCAAGAAAATGGAATATGTATTGGAAGGACGAATATGGATGAATTCGCCATGGGATCCTCAACAGAAAATAGTTGTTATGGTCCTACATATAATCCTTGGGACTTAAATCGCGTTCCTGGAGGTTCAAGTGGAGGTTCAGGAGCTTGTATTGCAGCAAGACAATCGATCTTTGCCTTAGGAAGTGATACAGGAGGAAGTATCCGATGTCCCGCATCATATTGCGGTGTTGTAGGATTAAAACCTACCTACGGGAGAGTCTCTCGATATGGATTAATAGCTTATGCTAATTCTTTAGATGTGATTGGTCCAATTACTAAATGTGTAAAAGATGCTGCATTGCTTTTAGAATTAATAGCAGGTTATGATCAGCTTGACTCGACTACGGTTGAACAGAAAATCGATAAATACACAGAATTTTTAGACACACCAATCGACGGGAAAACGATCGGTATCCCAAAAGAATTTTTTGGAGAAGGCATTGAACAAGAAGTAAAGCGCAATGTTCAGAGTTCCATTAAAGAACTTGAACAAATGGGAGTGGAAACCACAGAGATATCTCTGCCTCATCTAAAATATTCTATTCCAACCTATTATATAATTGCGATGAGCGAGGCGAGTTCCAATCTTGCCCGATTTGATGGTCTAAGATATGGAAAAATGGTTAAAGAATTAGATAGAGATATTTTTGAAGCCTTTAGCCATACGAGGGGAGAAAAATTTGGAGAAGAAGTAAGGCGGAGAATCATTCTTGGAACCTATGCATTATCTGCCGGATATTACAATATGTTTTATATAAAAGCCTTAAAAGTACGGAGCCTAATCAGACAAGACTTTCGAAAAGCATTTGATACATGCGACCTAATTGTATCTCCCACCATGCCTACTACCGCCTTTAAAATTGGAGAATTAGTAGATGATCCTTTACAGATGTATTTAATGGATGTCTTGACTTGTCCGGTTAATTTAGCCGGATTGCCTGCACTTTCAATCCCATGTGGATTCGATAACCACAGTCTGCCCATCGGGTTTCAGATTATTGGAAATTATTTCAATGAAAAGGAAATCTTAAATCTTGGATATAAGCTGGAGCAAAAATTAGATATCTATCGTAAAATACCTTCAATAACTAAAAGAGGTGGCAAATAATATGAAGGGTGAAAAGAATGGAGTAGTTATCGGACTTGAGGTTCATATACAATTAACTAATCTAGAAACAAAACTTTTCTGTAGCTGTAGCAGCGATTATCGTGGAAAAGAACCGAATACACTCGTATGTCCTATATGTTTAGGATTCCCAGGATCGCTACCTGTAATAAATAAGAAAGCGATAGAATTTGCCACACGATTGGCGCTCGCGCTAGAGTGCGATATCAATGAAGAATTCTGGTTTTTTCGTAAAAATTATTTTTATCCTGACCTCCCTAAGGGATTTCAAGTGAGCCAGTATAACAAGGCTGGCGGGAAAGCTTTTGGAGATCATGGACATATTATTATTCGATCCAATAGTGAAAAGAAAGAAATCTTGCTAAATAGGATCCATCTTGAAGAGGATCCTGCACGATTAGTACATAAAGGCAGCATTGCCTCCTCACCGTATACATTGGTAGATTATAATCGCTCTGGAGTAACGCTTATAGAAATTGTCACTGAACCAGTTATAACATCTCCACGAGAAGCTAGAGAATTTCTCAATAATTTGAAATCCGTTATCCAATATACCGGCATCGCTGATCTAGACTTGGAAGGTTCCGTCCGCGTGGATGCAAATATTTCAATTGAGGGGCATCCGCGTAGCGAGGTAAAAAATATTAACAGTTTTAAAGAAGTAGAGCGGGCCTTAAAGTGGGAAATAAGACGACAGAAAAATTTAATAAAGCATGGAAAAGAACCTATTCAAGAAACACGCCATTGGGATGATGATCGACGGGTTACAATTGGACTGAGATCAAAAGAATTTGAAAAGGATTATCGATATTTTCCAGAACAAGATTTGGTTCCAATTGAACTCAATGATGATTTTATTAATAAAGTCAAAGCAGAGCTTCCCGAAATGCCTAATGTTCGAATGAACCGCTTCCAAAAGGAATATCATTTATCCGAATTCGATTCTGAAATACTTGTGTTGGATAAAAATATTGCGGATTTTTACGAAGAAGGCATTCATTCTAAAGCCTATTTTGGAGCTGAGGAATATAAAATGTATTGCAACTGGTTAATGGGAGATATTTCACGATGGCTTAATGAACATAATAAAAATATCTTAGAAATAGAGTTAAAACCCGAAGAATTAGCGAATCTTATTGAGAAAATTCAAAACGGAGAAATCACGGGAAAGATCGCAAAATCCTTTGTTGATAAGCTCATGAAAGGAAAATCGCTTGCGAAAATTATCAAAGAAAGTGGAAAAAAAAGGTTAGCCGATAAAAAAAAACTCAAATCTGTTGTAAGAGAAGTATTAGAGGAGAATCCCGCGATTATTAAAGATTATAAGGAGAATCCTCGGGCATTGGAAGCTTTAATTGGTAAATGTATGGCAAAAACCCGAGGAACAGCGGATCCAGAAATTACACGAAAACTCCTTATCGCAAATATGGATGAATACCTCGAAAATTAAATCAAGGCTTATTATTCAGAGTAATACTTAGATGCCTTCTATTAAAATTAAGAAATAAAAAAAATTTTATATTTGTGCCCCAATCGTCTTTGAAGCCGCATCCAGCTTCAAATTGATAATTCCTAGCTTAGCATCCACCGTAGTTATAATACATAACACATTCCCCTTGATTTCAGTAAATAGAATCTTTCCATTCTCACTTTCGATAATCGCGTTATTAAATTTCCCTTGTTCTAATTCTTTCGTAGCTCTCTGAGAAGCTTTTAGAATAAGCGTCACCATAGCGGCTACTGCCTCGGGATCTACCCAGCCAGGCAACGCACTCCCTTTAATAAGACCAAATTTTTCAATTAATGCAGCTCCATGAACTCCTTTTATAGCTTTAAGACTTTCAAGCACTCCTGATAAATTATCACTCATTCTACTCACGCTTTATTTATTCTATAATATTTTAAATATAGTATTAAGTATAAAAATTTTAATATTTCAATCGTATTAAAGATTTGAGATACATGGAAACTATAAATTATCGAAATTATAAAAGAGGTGATGAAACACGATTAGCACTTTTATTCATGAGAGCTTTCCAAATGAACGGAAAGAGTTTCATTCGGACAAAAAGATCTGTAAAGTGGAGATATATTCAATCACCCAATTTTGAACCCGAGATGATACAGATTGCAGAGGACAAGGAAGAAAAGCGAATAGTAGGGGCGATTTATGTCAATCCAATAGAAAAGATGCGTTATAGCGGTAAAGAATATCTCGTCGGGCACATTAATGATGTATCTTGTGATCCAGGATATACAAGACAGGGTATTGCCACCCATTTGATGAAAATGGCTTTAAATTATATGAAAAAGAAAGGATGCGATTTGGCAATGTTGGTAACAGGCTCGAATAGCATAGCAAGGAATAAAATATATCTAAAATTCGGTTTTCGGGATGTAAGACCTCTCTATTTCTATTTTAATTTTCCCAATCCATTAAGCTTAATAAACACGGTACCTCACTTTATTCCGTTATTTCCACTTTTTGTATTATTATCATTTATACCACGAAGTATTATAAAGCTCGTAATTAAATTGAATTCGTTTTTTAATGATATTTCTTCTGAGATATATCATGGTAAGGGACATATAATTTATAAGAACTCGATTAACAATATTATGCCGAAATATTACGAGATGTATTCAAAATTTTCAAATCGAAAACTTTTATGGGCAAAAATAAATGTCCCCTACAAAAGAGAAATCCCAAGTTATATTTTTATGAAGAAAAACGAAAGAATACTTGGGGGAGCATCGCTAACTCATGAGAATTTCTATATCTCCAGACTTAATCTAGTACTAAAAATCGGGATAGTTCATGAGATATTTATTAACCAAAATAGCTTTCCTTCTTTAAAATTAAGTAGTTTAGCTTTTTCTTACTTATTAGATAAGATTATGAAAGCTGCCATTCATAAAAAACTTGGAATATTGATATATTCTGGAGATAGTTCAAATCATATTTTGAATAATAATTTTCTCAAACTAGGATTCTTGAAGCTTAAAGGGAGTGTGTTTATGATAAAAGAATTTAATGAGAGTATAGATTATACAAAACTAAAAAAGCCTCTTTATTTACCGACATATTTAACCTCAGGACATCCATAACGCTTAAAATGTGGTTTTTGGATGGTGGATATAGTAAATCGTGGGATTAATCCTTCTTTATTTAATATTAAATCTTTATTATATGTTATATCTTAAATTTATCTAATATACATTCTGAAAAAATACCTATTAAAAATGGAAGAAAAATTATCGAGACAGAATACAATAATAATTTTGTTAGTGGGACTTGCGGGGAACTTGGCTTGGGCGATCGAAAATCAATTTTATAACGTTTTCATGTATAAAGAAATAGCAGGTCGACCAATTTTCATTTCTATTATGGTTGGAGCCTCAGCAATCACGGCAGCAATTACGGCAATAATTATGGGAGCTGTTTCAGATATTAAAGGAAAACGCAGAATCTTTATGTTTTATGGATTTATATTGTGGGCAATAACTACAGCTATTTATCCCATGGCAGGATTCATAACTCTTCCTCTTCTTGCAGTAGCTGTTGCGATTATTTTCGATTGCATAATGACATATTTTGGCTCCACAGCATTCGATGCCGCCTTCAATGCTTATATCACCGATATTACTACATTAAAGAATCGGGGTAAAGGAATGGGGGTATTGCAGTTAACTATGTTATTCTCAACACTCATCGTGTATGGAATGGCGGGAATAATTGTAGAATCGATAGGATTTTATAATTTTTTCTACATAATGGGAGCAGTGGTAGGGATTTTAGGAGTCTATGGAGCATATCTATCAAAAGATCCAAAAAATCTTCAACCCTCAGGATTGACTATGAAACAGCACATAAAAAAGACTTATAATATTGATATAGTTAGAAATAACAAGGATGTATTTCTAATTCTTTCGGGAATGCTTATATGGGCCACTGCGTTTAATGTGTTCTTTCCGTTTATTCTTATCTACTTAGAATATTACCTAGGATTAGATTTTATGACTGCTGCGCTCGTAGTCTTTATCGGATTCATCATAAATCTTGTTCTAGCATATCCGATAGGGATTTTAATAGATAAAATCGGGAGAAAAAAGATCACAATAAGCTGCGTGATTGCAAATGGGTTGTCCTTGTTTTTATTTATAATCAGTGCGAACTTATGGGTGTTAATCGTTGCCGGAGTGTTCACGCAATTGTTTATGACCGGATGGAATATCTCTGCGAATGCATGGATGAGAGACCTCTTTCCAAAAAAGATGCGCGGGCAATTTAGCGGTTATTATGTTTTATTTGCAGCAACAATTCCCATGGTAATAGGATCGTGGATAGGAGGAGCAATCTCTGAAGCATATGGTACATTTAAAATAATCGACGGAATACCATCTTATGTTCCAAATTATTTGATTTTTATAGTGGCTGCGTTCATAATGATTCCAGCGATAATTCCACTGATTTTTGCAAAAGAAAAGCCACCCAAGTTGGCTCAAGAGCAAATAAAAGAAGAGATCTCTGAGATCTCTAAATAAAATTTCCACCCTTCCTTTTTTCTTTTTAATCCATAAATATTTATATAAGGTAATTGGATCTCTTTTAGATTTGAGAACAAAATCTTATTAAAAATCAGATATATATTTCTATATATTTATTGTATAGAAAAAGGAAATTCATCATGAAAAGCAAGGATATAAATAAAAGTATAGATGAAATAGCAAAGGAATACAATGCCCAATTTTTAGAGGGTGCCTCGGTTCTAAATGAAATTATGAAGGACTTCATAACCAATAAACTCGATAAATCTAGATTGGATGAAGTTATTGAATCAGAACGCAAATGCGATCGTATCAAAGAAAAATATATTCAAGTTTTATTTCAAGATAAACGCGCCCTTCCTTTTCTCGTTGAGGATAGGTACAAGATTATTACGTTAGTGGATGAAGCATTGGGAAAGGTTGAATTTATCGCTCGCTTTCTAAAGATTTATCCATTTAATTTATATGACGACATTTCAGAGAATTTTAAAAAGTTGTGCGATACATGCTATATTTTGATCAAAATGCTAATGGATACATTAGAACTAATGGAGACAAATTTCGATGACGCATATGAAAAAACAATTGAGATAGAAAAATTAAGACGAGATGCTCGAAAATTGAGGTATAGTTTGCTCGAGACAATATACAAAAAAACTGAGGAACCCACCAGAGTATTACTAACTTCTAAATTAGTAAATAATGTATATAATGTTATAGCATGGATTGAAGATATTGCAGATTATTTACGGGGATTAATCATAAAATACCCCACAAGATAATTGGAGATGAGCTTAGTATGGCAGACTTTTCAATTATCCCGGTATTCATCATAATTTCTATCTTCATAGCGTTTGCAATTGGAGCAAATGATGAGACTTTTGCCACAGTTCACGGATCAAAAACACTAATGATGAAAGAATTACTGGTCTTGGCAACTATCTTAGCAATCGCAGGAGCCTTTTTCTTAGGGAGAGCTGTTAGTGAGACGGTTGGGAAGGAGTTACTCACCATCGACGTGTCTTATGCGGTAGTGCTTACAATTCTTATATCCACATCCATTTGGCTTATTGTATCATCTGCGTTAGGTGCCCCTATATCTACCACTCATTCAACAATAGGGAGTATTATGGGGATTGGTTTGATTTTAGGGGGATTTGGTGGAGTTAATTGGCTAACGATATTAGAGATGAGCTTTTGGTGGCTATTATCACCTGTTATAGGATTTATAGCTACATATGTGGTCTATAAATTAATTAATAAAGCACTAATAAGCAAACTAAATGGATTTAAAGATTTCGAGCGAACAGAAAAGATTTTTTCTTATATTCTATTAGGAGTTATATGCCTTACGGCTTTTTCTCGAGCGGGGAACGACGTCTCAAATGCAGCGGGAATAGTTGTCGGACTAGGGATTGACGTGGATTTAATTCTGATTGTCGTAGGTTTGAGTTTTTCTCTGGGAATAGTGGTTTTAGGCAGAAGAGTAATAAAAAGTGTCGGAAATATAACTGAACTCGTGCCTAGCTCAGCATTCGCCAGTGAAGTTCCAACTGCTGTAATTCTTTTTGTAGGAACATTTTTAGGAATCCCACTTTCAGGGTCCCATATGCTAGTAGCCTCTCTTATAGGGTTATCAAAAGCAAGACGGGCACCAACAAGGAAAGGGTTGTGGAAAATAGTTGCAGTATGGATATTGACTTTCCCTATGGCTGCGTTATTGGCAGTGGGATTATATTTTCCGATAAATTTAATAATTTAAATGTTATTTTTTAAATTTAATTTTTCAAGTTGGTAAGAAAGAGTTATTGGAGATTTTGAGTAATATCTGAATATGAAATTTTTATTTTGGACAATTATTCTCTATACCATCTAAAATTCCTTTGAGTATCACTTGACTACCTTGCGTTTCATAGATTTCCATCAACTCACCATA
>WJIN01000032.1 GCA_014730295.1 Promethearchaeota archaeon
CCACACTTCCTTACCTTGCCCGTTTCGCATCGTGCGGATCGACCACTTGGAAAACCACGCCTCGCAATCTTCGCAATAAATCCTATTGCCGTCATCGAGGATATCTTTTTTTCCGCACCACGGGCAGAAATAATAACGGCGACGATAAAATGGGAAATAGGGTCCCTTATCGTAAGTGTTGTCGCACTCCTCACAATAAAATGTCTTACCGAGATCGACCACCTCCAAGGAGAAACACACGGGACACATCATCCTATCGGGTCTCAGATCCTTGTATTTACTCTTTGGATATTTACCTTTACATTCCTTGCAAAAAATGATATCTTTAAGGTTCAAGATATTGGTAGAGCGACAATGCGGGCACAGAGCCTTGGGAGGGGTAATCGGCATAAACTAAGAACGATCTCATTTACTTTCCAAATTCATTTCAAATTTGGCATTAGCTGTATATTAAATGGCAAAATAGTAATATAAACTCTCCGACTAGCTTGTATCTAAATTTGCTAATATAAAAAGCATGAAAAAATATTTTTCTTTAAAAATGAGATCAGTTATTCTAGAACTATTATACAATATAAAACCTATATGGAGTTATCATATTAATAGGTGTGGTTAATTGAAAAATTGAATATGGGACATCTTTATTATAAATTTATAGAGGTTATTAACCTTTGAGTAATAGGTTTAATATAGTACTTTAGACTAATTGCTAGTGCAAGACAAAATCAGTACGTGATAATAATGGGAGAAGATTTATATGGTAAGTTCGGACTAGTAGCGGCAAAAATAGGGGTGATGTTGCTTGCGATAACGATTTTTAGTGCATTCACCTTCGGACTCTTTATTCCTGAGATCATAACTATGTTTCTGGTATTTTTATACATCGTAAATATCCTAGCTATTATTTTAGGAATTGTTGGTATTTTACGAGATACTTTAAGAGAAAACGCGGTGAGGGCGTTGGTCGCTGGGATAATCTTTCTAATCGCAAGTATTTTGATAACCGTTGCTTTTAATTGGTTTAGAACTTTAGTAGCTTAGAGATTTAGTTCCTTTAAAGCAAGAACCTTGCCCAAAATTTAAGTATCTCATTTTTTTTATTTTGTTTGAAATTTATGTTATGTGTTTTCAGGAATATTTCTTGTCTAGAACACGATTAAAAGGGAAAAAGAATATACATAAACTTGTGGTAGAATTGATTTTTGGAAAAAACTTTTTTATATGAGAATTTTTAATCTAAGGAGAAGAAGATTTTACAATTAATAACATATCAAACACTCTTTCCAAATGAATTAGGTTTCTACAGAAATTTAACACATCAATTAATCGTATGAAAACACTTCTAAATTACCTCTTATTGAATGGAATAAGAAGGGTCCCTACGTCAAGTAAAAATATATCTCATCGGGATATAGTAGTTTAACTATAACTTTATAAAAGAAAGATATAAAATAACAGAAAAAATAATAGGAAAAAAAACCTAAATTTTATCTTTACTATAGGTTTAAAATAGCTTGAAGTACTATTATTTAATAACTAAGTATTTGAGATTGAGGGGGTTTCACTGAATAAAGTTTTAATCAATTATCGCATAAAAAAACTATTGGAGAAGCTAACTTACAATCCTAAAACTCTACATTCATTGTCCTATTTCATAAACCATGTAGGAAAAGGGAAATTATTTTTTGAAGACATCCCTTATTTAAAAGCAATATTACTAGATTTTTTTGGAGAAAATATAACGATCTATGAAAGTAAAATTGTGAGAAATGTTGTAAAACAGTATAATTCATTTGTTAATAAGATTATTAGTCAAGAGGAGAATCTATATAACCAGGAGAATAGAAAAACACTAAAGGAGATTTTCTATAAGATAGCATTTCCTATGGATATTATTAAATATGCAATTCCCAATTATCATAACTCTTCTCTGAGAGAATTTTCAAATGAAATAGTTGAGAATTATAGCCAATTGTCGAAATCAATTGCAAATCAGAATATTTTAGAAGTTTCAGAAAAGCAACTGGAATTTGTATCTAGTTTTTTCGATACTTATCTAAAGAATACTCTATCAACAAATTTAGATAAGAGTATAAATATAGTAAAAGACATATTAGAATCTCAAGAGAAGGGTCAAGAATTACCTAACAAAATAAATGAAATACTTGAAAGCTCACTGACTTCAATTAACAAAAGAAAACGCTCTTTACAGGAAATATATGATAATCCCACAGAATTTGGGCGTAATTTCCTTAGAACTATTAATTATATACAATCTCACATGGAATACTTTTGCGTATTCTTCAGGCGCTTAATCCATATTATTAAGGAAAATACAAATAATTATGAAGGGAGATATTATGATCATTTTAATAATAAATTTGAGGATAAAGAATTTCGGAAAATTTGCCGAAAGACCTTAAGTTTTTATCCAGATCTGAAAAATTATCTGATTCAAATTACCAGACAACTAAGAAAGTTAAGAAATATAAATGCTCATCAAATCCCGCGCAAGTTCACAATTATTCCAGAGTATGATTTAATATGTTTCCCTGTAGTAGGGAGAAAAGGATTAAAATGTATTTCACATAAAAAAACTCTTTATAACATGATTAAATATGCTTTTTTCTTTAATAATATAGACTTTCACCAAAAGAATTCCTATAAGAAAGAGGAAAAAATGTTTATCCTATTCGGTTAACCTTTAGAAGTAAGGATCAAGAATCTGTGAATTAATTTGAAACTATTTTCAATAAGGTTTTAAATCTATGATATCTGAAATAGAAATTGAGAATTACAATATTTCAAAAACCATAAAAGAAAATAAAGTAATTAAATTCTCTATCTCTTAAAATTCAGATGAATTAATATATAAAAAATTTGAATCAAAAATCTCGGAAGCTTTAGTTAAAGCTAGTAGATTGGATAAAAGATTCCTAAACTGGATTAATGGACACTTTATAAATACCGTGAGGGATTTCGCGATTGATCTTAATAGAAAATTATTAATTCCAATTTCTACTTCTAATATTTTTTCTTAATAGAGAGGTATTAAGGTTAGTAAAATTCGTTAATTATTTTTGGATGAGATAAGTCAAAAAATAAAAATGCTTTTTAAGGTGAATAGAACTTTTATGCATAAAAGACGTCTCCGTATCACCAGTATCACTTATTAATCCTAGTTGCTATTCATATTTAAAGGAAAAACTAGGTTTATTTTTGTGAATCGATCATGAGTGAACGACTCGCCGTCAAAAAAGTGGTCCAGTTTGCCACACGCGAATATCGGGAAAAGCGACCGCTCTCGGTGATGGTCCTCAGAGTCAAGCCCGAGACTTTCTTTTTTAAAGGCGTTCTCTCCTCTATTAAGATTCGAAAGGAACAGATCTTTAAGCTTATTGTGGTCTCAGAATATTCCGACTATTTCAGGATCTATTCATTTACCAAGAGCGCCGAGCTGTTAGGAGCGGAACATATTGAGAAGAGCGCCGAGTTTCGCAGAAAGATTAGAACCTCAACTAAAA
>WJIN01000280.1 GCA_014730295.1 Promethearchaeota archaeon
CCACAGTTTCTTTATTCAAACCTAATTTAGGGGAACTTATAGTAAAAGATATTTTTATTATGATTTTTTTACTTTTTCATTTAAATAGAAGGAGAATAAGCTCTATTTACTATAATCGATTGGAGTTATTTTCAAAAAAGCCTTGAAAGAGTGGAATATCTATTAGCCTTAGGCTCAATTCTCGGTCTTTTAGGATTCATATTGGGACTTTTTGGATTAATTTTCGACTCATCTCGATCTCATAAGAAATGAATAATGAAGATAATGATATCGGTGACTTTGACGATTCTCTGCGGAGGATATCAACGGGGAATTAGATATTTCCACATTTCTGACAACCATTAGTAGCATAGAATTATCCATTAAAATAGGGATTGAAACTAGTTCAACTCATGACTTTTAATCTCAATATCACGAATATTATCGATAGAAATCATGTGATGAGAAACGGCGGACAACCTGTTGATGTCTGATAGGATATTTTCTCTTATTGTTTATCGAATCTATAAAATGGAGGATCATATTACTTGGTTATTAAATTAAATGTTTTATAAATAAGGAGATATCATAAATTATCGGAGCATCACTTTTTATATAGGATTTATTCTTTTTTGATAAGTGATGGATTACTATAGCTTTGAATCTTTCAATATAACGCAATATATCGAGCCTTGTCAAGGGAAAAGGCTTGACGACCTATTCCGCAATCAAACCATCATCCAAAATGACATGGGGGAGTTTCTCGAATTAATCTGGACGGAAGATCAATTTCCTCAAGAGTTTAGCTTTCAAAGAACTAAGGTAGGCTTATATCGTAATCTTAAAACTGTGTATAACATCGGCAAGCACACAGAGAAAAAAATGAGAAAAAGGGGAGTGAGGTCGTTATACGAGTTGCGAACGAATTTAAGGTTTCGAAACGCTGCTAGCGAGATTATTGAACAAATCCAGAGCAAAGATTTTAAAGCTTTATGTAAAAATAGATATATTTACGATTTAGATGTGTCTTTTTGCTTCAATCTCGAAGATTTCTTATTTTTGGATGTCGAAACTCTAGGAATTTACGATTCCCCAATTATTATCCTCGGAATCGGTTATTTCAGGAATAAGAAATTCATAATTCGTATTTTTTTTGCGAGAGAGATTGAGGAGGAAATTGCGATTTGCGAACATTTTAAAAATTTCATTTTACCGCGATTTAAGTGTTTCGTCACTTACAACGGGAAAAGCTTCGATATTCCTTACATAGCAAATCGAATGATGTATTATTTTGATAAGAATCCAATGATCTCTGATGATGATGCTCCTTATCGAAAGAGTAATACTTTATTCCATCATATTGACTTGTATCATAATTGCCGTCGAAGATATAAAGGTCTGTTAAGCAATTACACTTTGACTACAATAGAAAAATATCTATTAAATATGGAACGAGAAAACGATTTACCCGGTAATCTCGTTAGTTTTTTTTATCAAAAATACTTAGAAAAACCGCAAAAGTATGTTGGGTTAATTAAAGAATGTATCGAGCATAACTATTGGGATATTTATTCTATGCCTTTACTTTACCAGAAATTGTTAATGTAAAAGTTATTAATGGTTATTTCTTTTCTTATTTAATTTTCATAAAAGACTAGAGGATTTTTGAAGTATGTATAAAGCTAGGAATAAATTTGACAAAACCTTGGATTCTTTCCAGTCGATAAAAAATAAGCTCAGTAATTTAAAGGAATCTCTTTCTAATAAGAATTGTTTTCTCGGAGTTGACGGATATGTTGATTCTTTATATTCTATCGTCCAAAAACGCAAAGATCAAAACGAATGGAAAAGAATGGATTCTATGGCATCGTTTGGAAACCTAATTACTAAAGTTGCGGGAAGTTCGGCTAACATCGAGAGAGTTTTGAAACGCAAAATATCTGGTGGATTTGCTCCCAACTCGTGTAAAGCGTTGATAGCTTTGGGAATAAAAGTTTTTTTACTTGCAGCTATTGGCTATCCCAAAATTAACGAAGTTTTTAAATTAATTGACCAAAAATCTGTAGAAGCAAAGTCATTTGCCGATCCCGGGGAGACCTTAGGATTAGAATTTGATGATGGAAAAATAATGCTTTCTGATTTCGAAAATATTTTCAATATCAATTGGGATCTTCTAACGGAAAGAATAAATACCGATTATCTCATAGATAAATTTGAGAAATCCCAATTTATCGGTTTCGGTCATTGGTCTTTAGTTATTTCTATGGGAGAAATATGGGAGCATTTAATTGAGGAGATTTTTCCTAAAGTTGCCAATTGCCAACAAAAATTATTCTTCGTAGATTTGGCGGATCTTAAGAAAAGGACTAACGAAGATATTCTAAATATGCTCAAAATTTTAAAAAAAATGGATAAGTTAATTCCTGTATTATTAAGTTTGAACGATCAAGAAGCTGTGGATCTTTTAAAAGCTTTAGAAATTGAAGAATTTGACGGCATTAAGTCAAATAATTTTCAATTTTATGCAGATTTAGGTTTAAAATTAAATAATAAAATAGGGTTAACTTATCTAGTTATTCACTCTCCTCATTTTGCTACAATAACAAAAAATAAGGATCATTATTGGGTTACAGAAGGCTTTACTTCCAAACCAAAATATACAACGGGAGCTGGTGATCATTTTCACGCAGGAGTTGCAGCGGGACTAGCTTGCGATCTCACTCCCCCAGAAGCGATTCTCCTTGGAAACGCATTGACCGCTGTCTTTGTTCGAACGGGACAATCTCCTAATTGGGAGCAGCTATCTACCTTCATTAAAAATTATATGCATTATTTAGAAGTTGATGATCCAAATTTTAGCTAGGATCTTTTTTTCCATTTTCTTTGCTAAAACTATTGTTGGTATTTAACTTAACGTTTTAAATCATAACAAGCACTATTTTATTTTAATTATAATATCATAAATTAATAAGTGATTTTTTATGAGCGAACTAGAAAACAAGTTATTTGACGAAACGTGGAATGTGAACCATCGCGATAAGATCATTAATCGTCTTAAGTCTACTCAATACGATATTATTGTTGTCGGATGTGGCATTACCGGTACCGGGGTTGCCAGAGAGGCAGCAATGAGGGGGTTGAAGGTTGCTTGCGTCGACATGCAAGATTTTGCTGGAGGAACATCTTCTCGAAGCTCAAAATTAGGGCATGGAGGGATAAGATATTTAGGATATGGGGAGATGGATTTAGTGCACGAAGCAACAACAGAGCGCAATTGGATGGTTGCCCATATTCCTCATTTAGTGAGACCAATACCATTTCTTATTCCAGTTTTAAAGGGCGGAAAATATAAAAAGAGAGATATTCTAAGCGCGTGTAAAATTTACGATTTTTTAGGAAATAAAGATACGGAATTTAAGATATACAAAAAACACAAGTGGTACAAGTCAGAGGGAGTTTTTGAAATAGAACCTGAACTTAAACGGGAGGGATTGGAAGGAGGTGCCGTATATTATGACACTAATGTTGATGATGCAAGATTAACTATTGAAACATTAAAAGAAGCCATAATAAGGGGGGCTGATGCCCTAAATTACTGCAAAGTTATTGACTATATTAAAGATGATGGAAAAATTGTTGGAGTAATATGTACTGATATAGAAAACAATAAAACTATTGAAATTAAGGGAAAATTGGTTGTAAATGCAACGGGAATATGGACCGATGAATTATTGAAAAACTATCCTGATCATGTCCCCGAACCATTGATTCGACCCACCAAAGGTGTACATGTCGAATTCAAACGCGAACATGTGAAACATGAAAATGCATTAGGTTTACGTTCTATATTTGATAACAGATTCTTCTTCGTTATACCTCGTGGTAAGTATTCTATTGTTGGAACAACAGATACCGATTATGAAGGAGATCTGCAAAATCCCTTCTGTAATAAAGAGGACGCAGATTATTTACTAGAATCTGTAAAAAATTATATTCCTGATGCTGAATTGGATTATGAAAACATTCTTTCTACTTATGCGGGTATTAGGC
>WJIN01000281.1 GCA_014730295.1 Promethearchaeota archaeon
AGATTTTAATGGGGTGAATAAGAGGATTCTTGAATTTGGTTGTTTTAAAAGCTATTTAGCAATAGAACTGGCAACGATAGGTTATGATGTAACTGGAATAGATTTACGAGACTACTCTTTCAAACATCCTAATCTAAGATTTTTTAAAATAAATATTTTAAACTATATGGATGAGGAAAAGTTTGATTATATAACCTCCATTTCCACAATCGAGCATATTGGTCTAGGTTATTATGATCAAAATGAAAAAGGGACAGATCTCAATAAAGTTTGCGAGAAGTTGGTATCTCTTTTAAAGGATGGAGGGAAATTAATTTTTACAGTCCCTGTGGGTATGAGATATCAAGATCATTTTTTACGTTCATTTACAAGGGACGAGGTCATAAACCTATTTAAAGGTCATCTCGAATTGGTAAAAGAAACTTATTTCAGAAGATATCAGAATTATCAATATTGGATTAGGTGTGGTAAAAATGATATTAAACAAGTTTCTAATGATAGAGAAGATTGTGGTCCGTTTGGAGTGAATGGGATTGGTTGTTATGTGTGGAAGAAAAAATAATTTTATTAAGATATATTATTATCTTCCATTAATCTTATGAAGCGAAATTATTCTGGATATTTTTTTTGTTTCAGAATTGTAGGATTCAATTTCTTTTCTAATCAGATTTTTTAATAATTCTTTAATGAGATTTAGATCTGGCTTTTGTACATGATAAAGATTTGTTGATTCACTTGGATCCTCTAATAAGTTAAATAATTCATAATGATTTAATTCTTCATCAAATATAAGTTTCCATTTTTTAGTTCTACACGAAATCATTACATAATAAGGAACATCCTTTTTCCTTATAAAAGAATATACATTATTCTTATTATGCAATAATGCGCTAAAAATGAAATCTTTTTCATTAAAATCATCACTCTTAATCAATTTTAGAAGATTTTGCCCATTAAATGATTTATGTTTCGGTATTTTAAGAAGTTCTAAAATTGTTGGTGCAATATCAATTGATTCTACCAATTCATCAAAAATGATTTGAGACTTGAATTTTGATTTGAAGTTCGGTAATTTCAAGATAAATGGAATTCTTAGCAACTCATCATAAAGAGATATTTGATGACCTAAATTATCGTGTTCGAAAAGAGCTTCTCCATGATCAGCAGTTAGTATTAAACTGCATTGTTCATAAATTTTTTTTTTTTTTAAGAATGATTTTAGTAATCCTAGATTATAGTCAATATAATTTAGCTCAGCATTATATAGCGATTCTGTTAAAACTTCATATTCTTTATTAAAATCTTTTGGAAGGTCTAAAAACGGTTTAAAATTATTCCCCCACTTATGTAAAAATTTTTTCTTTTTATCTGATATGGATAATTCTGCAACTTTTCCTATAAACTCATCCGGTGGGAAATATGGTCTGTGTGCATCCATAAAATGGAGCCATAAAAAAAAGGATTGCTTGTAATTTTTAGATAACCAATTAATTGCTTTAGAAGCTACAGTTTCTGCATTTGCGTAAGGAGATTTAAATTTTTTATCTGAAGTTATAGTTTTTCTAAATAAATTACGAATCAATTTCCATATAAATTTTTGAGTGTACAAGATTATTTTTTCTAACTCTAAGATTTCGAAAAAATGATAAATAGATCTAATTACACTTTTTCTAAGTGATTTTGAATTATGATTTTCAAATAAATCATAAAATTCATCAAAGCCTTCATTATAATGAGTTATTCTACCTAAATGTGGATTAGAATGGATTCCACATGTTTTGATCCCTTCTCCTTCTATTATCTTTGGTAAACTTTCTTTATCTTTTGGTAAAGGTGTATAATCTCCATCTATTACTGGAATTTTTGACATAAATATTGCATAAAATGAAGGAGCTGTATTGGATGAGTTAGATATCATATTTTTGAAGATAACAGATTCTTTAGTTATATTATCCAAATTTGGCATGATATTCTTATTATTTCCAAAAACTTTTAAACGATCAAATCTCCAACAATCGATGGTTACAAGGATACATCTATTAATTTTCTTCATTCTTTTAGACTCTTTCTTTTCTTACTTATTTTATACTATTTATGACGCCATAAGTAATTTCGCATAACTACAGCGAGTTTTAATTTCTGAAGATGGGAATTTATATTTTCTTATAAATTTTACTAACCCTCGTTGGAATTTCTTGAACGTGTCAAAAAAGGTGTTATGCGTAACCGATTTTCGCAAAAACTTCCAAAACCATTCCATTGGATTGAGATCGGGAGAATATGGGGGTAAAAATAATAATCCAAGCTTTTTCTTATTTGATTCTAAAAATGATTCTAATGCCTTCGCAAGATGCGCTCGTGCATTATCCAAGACCAGCAGAATTTTTCCTTTATCCTTATATTTGAAAAGCAGACCTTCTAAAAAATGTTGAAATTGTTCGGCTTTTAGCGTGTTGGAGAACTCTACATGGACTTTTCCCGAATCAGGATCAACTACCCCAATCATGTGCTGCCGGGATCGTCC
>WJIN01000033.1 GCA_014730295.1 Promethearchaeota archaeon
AAATTAATTTCTGGTACAACTCTTTATGTAATTTAGCAGCATTCTCCCAAGAATAATGCTTTAATATTCTTTCTCGGGCATTACCCCCTAATTCAGATAATAAGTCCTTATCATTAATTAGTTCTAATATTCTCTCACTTAAATTTTTGAGATTATTAAAATCTGATTGATATCCGGTTTTGCCATCAATAATTATTTCACTTGGTCCTAAAATATCGGAGCCAATAACTGGTTTTCCACATGCTCCCGCTTCTCCAATAACAAGACCAAATATTTCTTGTCTTGAAGGATAAATTACGATATCTGCCAAAGAATAATATTTGGGTAAATCTTTTTTTTCCTTAAATCCAGTAAAAATGATATATTTCTGTAAATTAAATTTCTTAACTAATGATACCACCTTTTTAAGATAACCAGAATCATTCCCTATAATAAATAGTACTATATTTTTATCTTTTTTAGTTAGATAATTAAGTATTTTTATCAATTTATCAACACCTTTTCCTTTGGCAATACGCCCAACATACAATAGGACTTTTTTATCCTCTAAATTATACTTTTTCCTGAGATGACTTGGATCAACCGGTTTAAATAATTTTGTATTGATTCCATGAGGAATATAATGAATTTGTTTTTCTTTTATTCCGTAATTTTTGATTATTGGAATTTCGCATTTAGCAACCGCAATGTAGTGAGGATTATTAAAAAGTTCTCGAAAAGCACCCAGGGTTTTATCGTGGAAAAATTTGGGTATTTTATCTGAATAATCCCAGTTTATATTAATACCCCCATGGGGAGTAATTACCATTGGTTTGTGTTTAGTTAAGGAAATAAAATTTCCTACATCCTCTTGAAAACTCCTTAATGCATGCGAATGTAAAATATCAATTTTTTCAGCGTTTTTCAGCATGTAGGGAAGCATTTTAAAAGATATTCTATATTCCTTAAACCGTAGATATGAATCAAATCGGAATATTTTCAAATTTTCATTAATTTTTTGGATGAATTGTGTTCTTCCCTTTCCTATTTGAGATAATGAGGAGGTTGTATATATATTAGTATTTATATCTATTTTTCGAAATTGCGATACTAGTTCAATTATAGCATTATACGGCCCTCCTAATTTTGGTGTGAAAAACTGGGTTAGCATACCAACATTTAGCGTATTTATCACCGAATATTATGATCAATTAAATATAAAATACTTAGAAAAATTTACCCTCACTCTAATTATAGAATTCTCTTATTAATTCAATCATAATAGTTTTAAAATCTTCGACAATTTTTTTCCATGTAAAATTTTTCTTAACATAATCACATCCATACGTGGCTCGCTCCTTTAATTTATTTCTTTTTGGAATTAGGAACTCTATTTGCTCTATCATATCCTTCTGATTTTTAGCAAAGATTATTCCTGAGCTTTTACCGAATTGACTTATCACTCCAGGCAAAGCTGTTGAGAGTACTGGTTTATTCATAGCCATATATTCTATTATTTTTATTGGAGTGATTTCTTTAGTAATTTCATTTATACTGAAACTTTGTAAACATAAATCAGCTAGTTTGATATATTCAGTTATTTCTTCATATGGAATTCTTCCCATAAGATAAACCCAATTAGCGGATTGTTGTTTTACAAATCTTTTTAAAGAGGAATATATGCCTCCATCGCCTAAAATGATGAATTTCAGTTTAAGACCTTCATTTTTTACTTTGGGATTATAATACTTAATAATTTCTATTAATCCCGCAAAATCATATAAAAAACCCATGAAAAAGATTACGAAATCATCTTCATTAAAATGGAATTGGTTCTTTAATTTGTGAAGCTTTTTTTCGTCTATAATTAAATTATTTAAACTAATTCCATCTGGAGATATTCCAATTTTTCTTGGGTTGACGCCTTCATTAATTAGATATTTTTTTTGAATTCTTGTATGGACAAGAATTTTGTTAGAAAATTTAAATGAAATTTTGCTTATAATTCGGGCAAAATTTCTAATGCTTTTTATTGGTACAAGTTCATGTAAAATATCAATATAGAAAAAGATATAGGGGATATTTAGTAATTTAGAAAGAAATATACCCATTAATCCATTTGTTATCGAAAAACCTACAATTATATCTGGTCTGAAGTGATCTAAAAGATTAATCATTTTAAAAAAGTTTGTTATCAGAGAAGATATTCTTCTTAAGTAAGGAACTTGAATATGTGCAGTACGGATGATCTTCACATTTGATTCATTAACGGCCTTGCTGATCCTCTCATATTGATGTTCTTTAATATAAAGATGGTTTTTCTTCATTGTCTTATCCATATCATAATCAAAGACAATCACATTCACATATGGATTTTTAGAAAGACGTTCAAAAATATGATGCTGAGTATGGGGTCCACGACGAAGCCAATCAGTCTCTTGCAATACTAATATATTCATTTTCTGAATAATCAACAGTTAAATGCTATTTTTAAAAAATCATTAAATCAAAAAAAAGATGATGAATTATTCAAAAAAATATTTACCCCGTTGTATAATTCAATGCATAAGACAGATGAAAATTCATCTAATTCATAAAAGTATTATTCTATTAATTTTTATTTTAAGAATTATTAAATAAATAAAGGAAATTAATAATTCTTATTTAGATAAAGAGATGACAGATCAACATATACTTATTATTGGTGGACTTGGATATATTGGAAGTGTTTTATATGAGATGTTGAAAGAAGAAGAATCTCATGTGGAAATTTTGGACAATCATTTGTATAAAGAAATCACACTTAAGTATCCTCATATACAAGCAGATATTAGAAACAAGAATGAAATTAGAGATATTATAAAGAAATTTGATATAGTGATCAATTTAGCCGCTGTAGTAGGAGATCCTGCTTGTTTAATTGATACGGACCTCGCAATTGAAATAAATTGTATGGGAACAAGAAATGTGGCAGAAATTTGCCGTGAATTTGACAAGTTTATCATCCATGCGAGCACATGTAGTGTTTATGGGAGTGAACCAAATGTTATAGTAAGTGAAGAGGATGAAGGTTTTCCAATTGATTTTTATGGGCAAACGAAATATACTCAAGAAAGATTAGTTAGAGAAATATGTGAAGATAATTTCTGTGCTTTAAGATTTGGAACCGCTTATGGATTAAGTCCCAGGATGAGATATGATTTAGTGGTGAATGCTTTTGCCGCGAGAGCTGTTAATGATAACAAGATTACAATCTTTGGAGGGGAGCAAGAAAGGCCATTTGTTCATATAAAAGATATTTCTCGAGCGATAATACATGTTATTAAGAATAATATTAAGGGAATATATAATCTTAGAGGGGAAAATTTGAGTCTATATGATTTAGGACAAACAGTTAAAAATATCACCAATTGTAAAGTCGAAATTGATAAAAATATAAGTGATAATAGAAGTTATATTGTTGATAATTCCAAGTTAATTGAAACAGGATTTGAATACAAATATACTATTGCTGATGCAATAGAGCAAATAAGTAAGTCACCGACAGCATTAGAAATGAATAAAAAAATATACTCTAATTTAAAACTCGCAGAGAGTTTAAAAGTTTCAAAAAAAATAAAGGAAAAAGACTTAAAGGTGATTGCTGGTGGCATAGCTGTTGATGATCGGGGTGTTCTTAATTTTGCGAATAACTTTAACTTTTTTGGTGTCAAAAGGTTTTATCAAGTAAAAAATTTTTCAACATCTACAATTAGAGCATGGCATGGACATGAAAATGAGGCGAAATATGTGTATGTGTCTAAAGGATCTGCAATCGTTGGAGTGGTTAAGCTTGACAATATGGATGACCCATCAAAAAATTTAGAACTTCATAAATTTATTTTATCAGATAAAAGCCCAAAAGTTTTATTTATCCCCCCAAGACATGCTAACGGATTCAGACCTTTAGAAAAAGATACAAGAATTCTGTTTTTCTCAACAAGCACTTTAGAAGAGAGCCAAGAAGATGACTACCGCTTTCCTGCAGATTATTGGGGTTCAGGAATTTGGGAGGTAGAAAATAGATAACATATTATAGGAGGATTATAAAATTGGATAATGTTTTGGTATTAGGTACTAGTGGAATGTTAGGTTCTATGGTTTTTGATTTTTTATCGAATAATTCAAAATTTCATGTATATGGAACCGTTAGAAATCAGGATTACTTGAAGGAAAACATCTTTTTGTTTGACGCTAATCATATTGAACAACTAGATCAGAAAAAATTCCTTGATTTAGAAATCGATTATATTATTAACTGCATAGGAATAACAAAACCGTTTTGTAATGACGATGATCCAGAAGGTGTACAACGAGCAATAAAAATAAATGTTCTATTTCCATGGAAATTATCAGAATTTGGAAAAAAGTATGATATAAGAGTTATACAAATATGCACTGACTGCGTATTTTCCGGCAAAAAAGGTAAATATAATGAAAATGATCCTCACGATCCTTTGGATGTCTATGGGAAATCGAAAAGTTTAGGAGAAGTTTTTGATGGGAGCGCGTTATTAATCCGGTGCTCTATTATAGGTCCCGAAATGAAAAATGATAAAAACTTCTTGTTAGAATGGTTTTTAAACCAACCAAAAGGAGGAGAAATCGGAGGGTTTGCGCATCACATCTGGAATGGTGTGACCACACTTCAATTTGCCAAGCTATGTAAAAAAATTATTAAAAATGATAAATAC
The DNA here is from genome assembly GCA_014730295.1 of Promethearchaeota archaeon. Next base: position 4,713 of record WJIN01000033.1, read on the forward strand.
AAAGAACTCATTAAAAATTCTCATATCTACCATTTTACACCTAATAATACAATTAATAAATTCGAACTTATGAAGAGATTTAATGATATTTTTAAGAGAGATTTGAAAATTAACCGCGTTTTCAAAAACGATGAGACCGTTGATAGGAGTTTAGTTTCAAAATTTGAAAAGTTGAATAAAATATACGGTCAAAGCAACCTTAAAAAAGCACTAAAGGAATTAAAAAACTACATTGATGAGAGTTCTACATTCAATATTAGCTAAAATAAGAACTATTTATCCTAAGATTATTTATATTTTACCTTATATATTTTTTTAAAAAAAAGGAATTAGGATTAAGATTTTATATTTTTAAGAAATATCTAAACTCGTTTAGACAATTAAATTTGAGAGGGCTTTGATGCACCGAAAAGTATAAGCCATGAAAAATTCTTTAGGATTTTATGATTATGAATTGGTTCTGTTATCTTATTAATTATTCTGGCAAGGGGGATAGGAAAAAGACAATGGCTATAATTAGCCGCCTCCACTTCAATTTTCGCAAATCCTTGCTTTTTTAAAGAATTGATTATTAATTTAGGTCTAAAAGGTTTTTCATCCTCCACTTCTCCATATGGATTATTAAAAATCTTTTTTATTGGTTTCGTAAAAGAGTTTAGAGGATAAAAAATTGAAAAATCTAAAATAATCAGTTTTCCCCCTTTCTTCATGATTCTATGGAATTCCTCTAAAAAAGGGTCAAATCCAATAGAAACAACATGATGGAAGAAAAGCGGACTTACGATCAAATCAAAAAAATCATCAGAATAGGGATTATGTAATATATCCCCTACTTCCGTTATTATATTTCGATTGCATTTTCCAACAGCATGGGGAGATATATCAATACCATATATATTTTCAGCAAAATCCTTTACATATTTATAATCATCACCATCTCCCACGGGGGCAATGAGTAATTTATCAAC
>WJIN01000472.1 GCA_014730295.1 Promethearchaeota archaeon
AGATCCGTGGAAAAAATGTCAGTCCGAAAATTCCATGATCCCGTGGAAAACGCCTTGTGGTGTTCAATATTTGTCCAAGTTTGACTTCTCTCCTGTGAAGCCACAGTTTCGGTGGACCTTCGTTAAGCGTTGAGTTTGCTGTACTCTTGAAGCTGAGATGCACTTTCCTTTATCCATAGTAACGATGAAGGGAAAGCATAAATCGCACGCCTACTTGCACCTAACAAAGGCCTAACAGTCAGATGGCGCTTGATTGGTTGCGCATCTGGGAAACTGGTCTAAACTATAAACATCATAAGAAAAAGCCCCAAAGCGCTTGCATCGCTTGGGGCTTGAACCCAGGCGCAGCCACCGCCCAGGCAATCATCAGTATAGCGCGCTTGCCCGTCGGTGCAAATTCGCCGACGGGCTTTCTCATTGGCCAGCACGATGCTCTATGCTTAGGCGAGTCGCCATTGTATGATGAGGTGAATCAATGAAACGCCGAACTTGGGTGCTACTCGACTTCTTCTTAGCCACGCTCGTTGCCATCCTGGGCAATATCGTAGCTACTTACTACCAAGAGCAACTGCGTCTGACCGATCCCACCCGCTTTAGCTTTGTGCTGCTGCTATTCATTCTCAGCCTGGTGTTACTCCTATGGGTAACGCTTAAGCGCATAGATCGAGACTCAGTGGAAGAGCATAGCAGCTCTTCTAGACTTAGGGTCCAGCAGAATGCAAGGGAGGTTAATGCAGGGGGAAGTGTGACGGGCATAGACAGTGAGACACTACCTTCTGAAGACATTCCCCCGGTTTGGTGGACAGTGAGATTAACACATCACCGGTTCCTGAACAGCCACCAGTTCCAGCTCATAGGTCTCTGGACTCATGTAATCCAGCGAGGAGGGAATGGAGATCAATCAAGCCGCAGCCACGTTCTGAGGCAATGTCTTGGGCGATGCAGGATTCGACGAACTTGGTCTTGCCCTTGCCGGACATCCCGATGACGTAGAGGTGGGCGGCGCGGGCGGAGTTGGGGACGCGGACCCACGGGGGGATCGGGCGCCGTTTGCGGTGGCCCAGGATTAGATGGTCAAGATTGGGATGCCACAATGGAGCCCAGGTTAGCATCAGAGACAGCATAGCAGATTGTGACCAAAGCCTCAATAACTCACTTTGATCAGAGTTTGCGGGCTATAGGTTAGAAGGTGAAGACGATTCAAGTAAGACTGGCGATGTCCAGGAGCGTCCGTTTTGCAGAGTTGTCAGCATCAAAAGGTGGGCTAAAATTATAGTCGGTGTTCGGTTTCCTTGCATTATGGGGATCGGTGTGAGTCAGAATCTTGAGGCATTCTGGATAGGATTGGAAGTATGCCAACGCGAAGGGACACCAATTTCGCCCGTCCGACCGACGCAGACGAATTTGAGAGCCTTATTAGGGACATTTGTGCCCTAGTTTGGCAAGACCCTCATACGGAGAAGTTCGGTCGTTCCGGTCAAAAGCAGATGGGAGTCGACGTTCTGGGACATCCTATCGACGCTCGCTATGGAGTGTATCGGGGTGCTCAGTGCAAGCTTCGTACCAAAGGTGATCAACTGAGTGAAAAAGAGATCGAGCATGAGGTAACTGAGGCCCGTTCTTTTCCTCATAGGCTGGATAGATTGATAATTGTCACGGATGCCCTCCGTGACACACATACTCAGCTTATCGTAGACAAAATCTCTGAGCGGGAAGTGGCTAACGGAGGATTTCCCGTCGTCATCTGGTTCTGGGACAATGTTACCGAAAGATTAGCCACGTACCCCAAGTTAATCATCAAATACTACGCAGATTACTTCGTCAATCTTACAACTCGCCCCCCCATTGTTGAGAATTTGGTCGGTAAGCCACTAAGCGTTGCCACCATAGTAGTTGGGGATTCGCATCGAGAACTACATCGTTACTTGACGCTTCGTGGAATCCGCCTTACTGATCTGAAAGCGTCAACTCCTAGACCTCTGTTAGGCAAAATCGATCCCGATGGGCTGCTATTTGAGTTCAGCCCTACCAAAGTTAATATGAAGCAGAACTTACAACGTTTTGTGACTCAGTTGTGGGCGGCTTTGCTGCAAATCGATTTCGCATGCCCTGCTTTTATATTCATGCCCCCTTCTTGCATAGACGATCTCTATCGCCTATACGAGGCGTTGGGGGGGGAGCTGGACCAGATAGAAACTTTTTCTGTTGAAGACCCGATCATAGATATCGCACATCCCGTGTTTCAACGGGTGTTCGAAAACGGCTATGCCCGGCGAGGAGCAATCCCCACCATAGAAGTAACTTTTCGGAGTGGTCCAACTACGCCGGATAGCACTCTACTTGATGTAGATTGGACGTCCATATCAGATGATGAAACTTTTCCCCCCTCAAAAGAATGGCACGGCCAGTATGATTCAGCACTAAAAGACCTAGTCAATGAGATAGGAGCGCTAAGCAGTGTTACAAGGATTCAGATAGAAAGTGTGCTGCAGCTACCTGCTGCTATTGCAGTAGGATTTCACTTCAATTTGCGGTTTGCGCGGGTTGGTGTTTGGGCTCGTAGATCAAGCGCCAGTGATTACAAAAGCCAGTTCTGGCTTTCGAACAATGCAGTTGAGGAGAATATACTTGAAGTAGAATGGTTCGCACATACCTCTGAGGCAGTTAAGACAGCGATTGTTGAATTTGTAACGACGATCCCCATTCATGAGACAGTTGAGAATTTTGTCAATGTATCAGGTATCGAGAACGATCTTTGGTTGCAGGCAGGGTTGTCTGCAAACGGCACCAATATCACAGAAAGCATAGCTATCGCCTATGCTAATGGGATCGGTAGGTTAATCCGGCAGCTTAACTCAAAAGGTGTGGCGGACATACACCTATTTGCGAGAATGCCATCAGCTTTGGCTGTCTTGGTTGGTCAACGACTGCAGGCCTGCGGTCGAATTCACCTATATTGGTTTGATAACAGTGCCTATTCTTATACATATGCCTTCACCCTCAGTTAGTCCTAAAGGAGATACACGATGACTACGTTAGATTATTTGTTTACTGAGTTTTTGGGGATGATCCAGCCAAACGAGGCTGCAGTTGATAGGGCGGTTGCTGCACATCAGGATTTAAGAAAGGACCTCGAACAGGACGATACCTACGGCCCTTATGTCGAACGTACATTGCTTTCAGGTTCCTATGGACGTAATACCGCGATAAAGGGTATTAAGGACGTCGACATCATCATCCAGACAACTTACACTCAGGGTTACCTGGATGAGAATAAGCGAGATAGTGAAACAGCTCAAGAGTATCTCTTGAGACTTACACAAGAGGCACTTAAGCGAACGGGTCGGGTGGCAAAAACCCGTAAACGTCGACGTTCTGTCTACGTTCATTTACCAGAAGAGATTAATGATATGGAAGAAACTCTTCCCGAATTGACTCTCGACATTGTGCCGGTCTTGATTCAATCAGACAAAGACCTAGATCCGATGACGATTGCGGATAAAGATCTGGGCCAGTGGTGTGAAACATATCCAGTGACGCAGCTTCAAGATAGCCGTGATCGGAATAAATCAAGCAATAGAATTGGCGACCGCCATATGTATAAACCACTAGTGAAGATGTTCAAGGCTTGGAAGCTCGCCCATTTTCAATCGACAAAGACGCCTCAGGGATTTGTCTTGGAGTGTCTCACTGCAAAATACCACAACCCCAATGCAGAGCATTGGGTCGATGCTGTAAGAGACCTCTTCCGCGCTATATCGGATGAGTGGCCGATTCCTGATGACCTGGGAGAGATTCCCAACGTACCGGACATTTCTAATGCTTCTCCCTTTCAGATCCCTATTGCGAAAAAACTTACAGGTGCTCGGAAGGTCATCAGGAGAATTCATGACGATCTGGAATTGCTCGAACAAGCCATTGAGGAGGCCGAAAGCGATCTAGAAATGGCGGCTGATACACTTCAGCGCGTGTTTGGTCAAGACTGTGAGATTGTATGTTTTCCTGAGCCCGATGATAACGGTGGTAGTAGCCGAGACAAGAGCCTATTCGCTCAGGGAAGTAAAAGAGATATCCGGGAGGCTCCAGAGTTTGGTTAGTTCTTCATCCGCAGAAGCGTATCTGAAGGATTTCCGACAGTGGCTACAGGATCAAGGATTTGTCGAGAATTCAAGTTCGGAAATTGAGACTTGGGATGGTTCCGTTTGGGTTGAGTGGCTGGATTCCGATACCGGAAAGTACGAAGAAGCAGATCATCGAGTGTCGATAGTTTTGCCATCTAGCTTTCCTTACCATGCCCCCATTGTGATATCTCTCGATGATCCGCCGCTAGACAGGAGTTGGCATCTCGCACCGGAACCTCTGTATAGTCTCTGCCTGTGGAACACGGAACGAGGCTGGCAACCCCATTTTTCGGCTCAACGTCTGATTAGCCGGATTCGGGAATGGTTCATAAACTATCATACTGATGACTGGCCTGAGAACTCGCAGGTGCCAGATTTGCATCGGTATCTGCATAAGATCGGAGTTTTCGTGATCGGTGAAGACTGGCAACCTTCTTGTGAAGCAAATGGAAGGTTTACATTGTGGATGCCAACTACTGTTGAGAGTTTGCCACACTTCGCTTCAACATATCCATTAGGCTTTTCTGCAGCGAAACAAGTGAAGCCAGAAGCTAGATTGGCAGATCCCATGCATTTTCGTTCTGATGCTTATCAAAGACAGATTGGGGTATGGTTTCGAGTTGATGAACCATTTGTGCCGCCCCGCACTCTCAGAGACTTACTGAAGCGCATCAGCGATGCCTCGCATCAGTCATCAGGCTACGCAGCGAACGTTTGCAAACATACTTATGGGACCAAGACTGAAAGCTCTGTGTTGCATCTAGCTGTAGGCTATACGGACGTCCAGGACAAAGTGAGATGGTTATTCCTTAGAGCGACGTTGCCTGAAGACAATAAGCGACGTCGTAAATTATACTGGTCAAATGATGACTATCTCGATCAAGTTAAAGTGAAGTCTTACCAAACGGCACCGGCGGGAAAACGAGATCTGCTACGCCGCTCCGCGTTTATGAGTAAAGAGCTTCGAACATATCGAGTTATCATTTTTGGTATTGGGGCTCTTGGTAGCAGCGTAGCTATGTTGCTTGCCAAGGCCGGTATAGGCACCTTAGGATTAGTAGATGATGATGTAGTTATGCCCGGAAACGCTATGCGCCATATATGTGGGGTGAACCTCACGGGTTTTCAAAAGACATTGGCTACGTCGGTTCTCATAAAAAAACACGCACCTGATTGCACGACTAGAAACTATACTAAGACTTGGGACAGATCTAAGTTGATGGGGTATTTAGCTGATTTTGATTTAGTTATTGATGCGACGGCTAGCCACAATTTTTCGCTTCTTCTAAATGAGATATGTATCGAACTTAGCAAACCGATGATCTTTGTCGCAGCGTATCGTCGAGCAGCGGTCGGTAGAATAATAGTTCATCGTCACGCTGCGGATCCGTGCCTAGCCTGTTACGAAATAGGCGATGCTTGGAATGAAGAATCCTATCCACTCATTCCCCCAGATCCTGACGGAACCTTTATCGAGGATGGATGTGGTTCGGTCACGGAAGAGGCTGTGGCCCTAGATGTTGAGGCTATCGCCAACCTAGCTGCTCGGACAGCGGTGAAAGTATGCCAGGCTAAACTCGGTAAATCCAATGTAGCCATATTTGTCAATGAACCGGTAGAGAGTGTATCTAAGCTCCTGAAATCGCCGGGATTGCACTGGTTCGCAAATGAAGCTTTACCTCACTGTTTGGTCTGTCAGGAGTAAACAGGTGAATTTGATATCCTACTATCAGATAGACGAGAATGCCTTGTCCTTGATACAAAGCGAATGTGACAGCGCTTTTCCCAACGAAACCGGAGGCATCCTGATCGGTAGGTTTGACAGTAACTCAATTCTGATTCAATATGCTACAGATTCCGGGCCTATGGCAAAGCGCTCTCCTGGCGGGTTTCGAAGAGATGGAGACTACAGTCAAGCGATCCTAGACAGGATCTTCCAGGAGTCTCTGGGGGAGTTTGATTATATCGGCGAATGGCACTCTCATCCTGCTATGGTAGGCCCAAGCTCGCGAGATAGAAAGGCTATGCGCTGGATCGCCCGCAACAGGAAATATGATATGTCGTTCCCAGTTTTGGGCATTAGTGCATGGAACCCGGGAACAGGATGGAAGTTGTTTCTCTATCAATTTGCTGGACGGCGTTTGAGAAGTCTCAAGTGTGTCTGCGACGCCTCCAGATGAAGAATGGAGTGTTGATATCGAGACTAGGGCGTGTTTTGAAACCAGTAAACAGAGCACGATCGAACTTTTGTGAAGCATCGCCAGACAGTTTCCGGTCGATTTTCCCAGGTAAATAGCGGTGCGCTGAAATTGCTATGTGTCTTGTCCGCCGAATCTTCCAGATTGTAGGAACTTTTAAAACAGGCCCTAATCCAGGAAGCTGAGATTGGCAGTGATGAGACCAAACAGCTTATTGAGAGAGCTTATCCGGTCCTGCTTGACTGGAAATGACCGAAAGCAACCAAGGATTGCGAGTGCTATGCTGAGATCGAAGCACTTCTAGGACGACTAGTTATCGACATATCCATGCTAGATTCTCGTAGGGCGATGCAGATCACCACGTCATTGTCTTCTCCCTCAACGAGAGTTTCTACGCTTAAGGGGATTGCTTCCCAGACAGGGTTTGGCGATGATCTTATTCAGAGAATAGTTTAGTTTAGAATCTATCCGAAATTCGAGAGGGATTGACGAAAATGGCGTAACCTGCTATAGCTTGAGTTGACCAAATCCAAGCAAAGTGAGGTTACGCCATGGCTAAACAGTGTAGCACAAAACCAAAAAATGTGGATTACTTTAGCGTTCCGCGTCCGTTGTGGCGACGCATCAAGAAACACTTGCCGAAGCAGCCGAAGAAAAGGGGACCCGGTCGCCCTCGGGTCAGCAACCGTGCGGTGGTCAACGGAATTTGGTATGTCCTGTGGACAGGATGTCAGTGGAAAGCGGTGCATCGCGATTGGTTTGGCGTCTCCAGCAGCGTGTTGCACGAGCGTTTTCAGAGTTGGCAACGCGCTGGCATCTGGGAGAAAGTGTTCCAGACGATGGTGCGCTTCTATGCTCGCCAGCGACACATCGGATGGAAGTGGCAATCGGTCGACAGCAAATCGTGTCCCGCGCCTCTGGGGGGCGAAGACACTGGCAAAAACCCGACCGATCGCGCCAAAAGTGGCAGCAAGATCCACATTCTGGTCGATGAACGCGGGGCGCCGTTGGCGGTTAACATTACGGGAGCAAACGAACACGATAAATGGTCGGCCGACGACCTGATTTTCTCGATCGTGGTACCACGGCCGTCGAGTGAGCAGCACTTTTGTGCCGATAAAGGCTATGATTATCCTGATGTCCATGAGGTGGTCCGAGATGCGAAGTACGTGCCCCACATCAAA
>WJIN01000282.1 GCA_014730295.1 Promethearchaeota archaeon
ACTCTGGATTTTATCAACATACACCTCAAAGATACAATAAATAGTTTTTTTTAGATTATTTATTACTATATTTCAAGCAAATCAATATTGGTTTTCTATTTTGGAAAAGTTAAATATAACCTTTATTATTAGCTATAAAAGGATTGTTTATCAAATTTGATTTACACAAGTTTTGATTTTATGTCTAATGATGGATTTTTTCATGAAGAAGGAACTAAATATGACAGGTCAAAATATGAAAAAGTAATTTCTCAAATTTCTGCAAAATTTACTAAGAATTATGATTTTAATAGCGCAATAAACGAAACTCTTGAAAAAATCGGTAGTCTAAGTGGTACGGATCGCTCATATTTATTTCTTATCTCGAAAGAAGAGGATACCATGTCAAATACGCATGAATGGTGTGCTGAAGGTGTCGAGCCACAAAAAGAAATATTGATTTGGAAATAATTCTTTATTAAAATTAAATGCTTCCTCAAATGATATTTCATGAATTTTCTCATAAGATTGATCTGAGAGTTTTAGATCTTCAGATATAGCATATGGTACAAAAAAACTCTTTTTTTCTTTAAAATCATAGGTTTTTGCTATTTTTACTGAACCTGAATTGTTTGAGGCAGTATCGTATTGGACTACTTTCGCTCAATGCTCCTTAGCATAATTGAGAGAAAAGTCCATCATCTTTTTTCCTATGCCTTGTTTTTGATACTCTGGGTCAACTCTACCACCTTCAAACCAGAATAAATCTGATGAAAGAATTTTAATTCTTCCAAATGCGATAAGTTGATTTTTAATTCCATCTTTATTAATAACCGCATAATTGTAGCATTTTTTGTCTTCTAACCATTCTTCAATAATATTTGGGACATAATCGTCTCCATCCCAAATTTTACTTGAAATTTCATAAATTCTGGGTATGTCCTCTAAATTTAATTCTCTAAATATAATCTGCACTATAATCCAACACTATTCCAAGTTAATATTTATATTGATTTTATTTGTTATTCTGTCATATTTCTAAATAATTTTATGAATTAATATACTTAAAACGACGTTTTTAAATAACTTACAAAAACATTTTTATTTTCTAATTTCTCTATAATCTCTTTAATTTCACTATTAAAATTCTCTATTTCTGGATTATTATTTAGATATAACTCTTCAAGAGAATCTAATTCGAGAAGAAATTTTGGTAGAGATGTCAAATTATTTAATGTTACACTAAGAGATTTCAAAGATTTGAGATTTTTTATACATTTTGGTATCGAATTAAGATTATTTCCATCTACGATTAGCTTTTCAAGTGATTTGAGATTTCCTAGGGAATTTGGAATTGAGGTTATCTTGTTATTAGAAATATCAAGGAATTTTAATAAAGATAGATTGTCAATATCCATTGGTATTTCGCTCACTTCAGTATTTTTGACTGTAAGGTTATTAAGAGAAGTTATTTTCAAAAAAATTCTAGGAAATTTATGTGTATCGACAAAACCATAGCGGAATTCCTCAAGAGAAATAAGATCTTTCATAGTTTCAGGATAATTCTTAATATTACATTCAAAAACATCAAAAATTTCAAGAGATTTTAATTTACCTATACTTTCAGGTAATTTACTAATTGGATTTTTAGATATTAATAAAGAATTTAGATGGGATAGATATTTTATTGAATCCGGAATTGAATCTATAAAATTTGATCTTATATCTAGAAATTCTAAATGAACTAGATCTCCAATTTCTTCTGGAAGAAATTTTAGTTTATTACCATAAAGAAGGAGTTCCTTCAAAAATGGGATTGAAGTTATATGTTCGGGGATTTCATCTAAGGAGAGATTATTTAAATTTAAAATTTCTAATTTTATCATTTTATGAATATCTACAGGAAATTCTAATTTTTCAAAACTGAGAATCTCTAAATTCCTTAAGTTTATTAAATCAACAATTGTAGGTGGAAATAAACTCAAATTTTTGCCCCCCACCTTAAATTTTATCAAATTCTGTAGATTACCAATTGACTTAGGCAATTGAGAGAGATTATTACTTCTAATAGTTAATTCATTTAAATTCTGGAGTCTTCCGATGGATTTAGGCAATTGCTTTAGTTTATCATTAATTATTGTAAATTCAACTAAAGAATCTAATTCGCCAGTAAACTCGGGAAGCAATTCAAATTTGGAATCTATTAATATTATTTTCTCTAATTTCTCTAATTGGAACAAGTTTTCAGAAATTGATCGAATTGGATTATTAGAAGAGATAAATTCTTTTAAATTTTTAATTTTCTTAATCCATTTGGGAATTTTATCTATATTATTCATCTCAATATTTAGATATTCAAGTGAAGATAAAAACTGAATTGAATTAGGCAACTTATCTAATTGACATCCCAATAAATCAAGGGTTTTTAATGATTTTAATCCCTTAAGTGATTCTGAAAGATTTTTAAAATTTGTATAGTTTAAATATAATTCCTCTAAATTTATCAAATTTGTAAATGTTTTGGGTAGTTTTTTCGCTTTTACTCCTCCCAAATCCAGAGATCTTAATTTTCTCAATGAACCCAATGAATCTGGTAGATCACTTATTTTATTTGATGAAATATATAGGATCTCAAGATTTTTCAACTCTCCAATCCAAGTAGGTATTAAATTGATCTCATTTGCATATATCTCTAATTGTTTCAATGATATGAAATGTATAAAAGATCTTGGGAGAGACGCAATTTTAGTCCCACTACAACGAAAGATCTTTAGATTTGTTAAATTTCCGATATTTTTCGGAAGTTGTGATATTTTATTGAAACTGACATCAAGACTTTCAAGAGATTTTAATTCACAGAGCCATTCTGGAATTTCGGCGATTTTTGTATTACGTAAGTCTAGAGATTTTAGCGAGTGAAAATTTTTTATTTTATTGATTTCATTTAAATTATGGATATCTTTATAACTTAAATCTAGTTGGTTATTTACTACAATGCCTATGATTTTCTTTTTATGGGAGACAAATTTGATTTTCTCATCATCTAATTGATTAATTATAGTTTCATATTCATTCTCATCAAAATAATCTAAATAACCCTCATTTACTAAATATGTTACTACTGTTGGGGTAGAAGATAATATTCTTTTCATGATCTCTTCTTTAAATACCCGTTTAGCTTTTAGATCTCCTAAATTTGTTAATTTTTTAAGAAGTGGAAATGAAAGATCATGAGATAAAAGGTTTGTATTATAGTTGTTTTCCACCCAGCACTGGAGATTTGAACAATGGGCAATGAACTCTTCTTCAGGGGTAATAGAAGTCGTATTATTATATTTTTGTGAATTTTCCAAAATTTCTTGTGCATAAACGGATTTTTCATATAACTCAATTGCTTCATCAATCGAAGTCACTTCATCATAATTTTCCTTCAATTCTTCAGAGATCTGAAGCATCACCCGAAAACATTGTCGAAACTTCATGCCATTAACGTAAATATATGTCTTTTTACCCTTCAATTTAAGCGTTAACTTTTGATTAATTCGATATTCTTTTGAAATCAAGATCCCTCAATCCTTATATTTTGAATTTCTTACTACTTGAGTTATATAATTATATTTCAGTATCAATTATTCTATTAATTGTTTTCTAAAAGGTAAAGAAGATAACTCGATTTAGAACACTCAAATTTACAATGATTTGTACTTTTTGTATATAGACCAATAAAAAATGAAAGTTAATCCATAATGAATGATGATACAAAAAATAATTCCGAATTGTATTAGTAAAAATCCATTGAGAAGTCCTAAAAGGAAAGAAAAGAATAGATATATTATTAATAACCTTTTATTTCGAAACGTATACCAAATGTGTATATGATATAATGAAAATATGAAGCTAGATATCAAGATAGCAACAAATTCATTTATAAAAATCAGAAGCAACCCAATAGAATAAAAACGAAAAATTAACTCTTCCATGACCATAGTAATTAGAAAGGAGCTATATAGAGGAAAATACGTTTTATTTGAAAGTGCATGGATTATTTCATTTGATTTAAATTTATCAAACATTTCCTCATTGAATTATTAGAATTTCAGAATATCAAATCATTGTTAGTATTTCCAATCTTGGTAAAAAATGAATTAGAAGCCTATATTGGACTTGATAATATAAGAAATACGGGAGAATGGGAAGGACAGAATTTTGATTTATTGAAAATTGTATCTGATATTATAAACAGCGTATTTAAACGTCGTCAATTAGAATGGGAAATAGATGAGTCTCAAACCTTATTAAAGAAACTAGCATCCACTCCTAACGATGGAATCATCATTATCAATAATGAGAATAAAATTATATTTTGGAATAAACGAGCTGAAGAAATACTTGGATATAGGAAAGATGAAGTGTTAGATTTACCTTTAATCGATGTATTAATCTCAAAAAAATATCAAGCAATGGTGGAATTTCGATTAAACTCTTTTCAAGGAAAACTTGATAAAGATTGGTATAGGAAAGTTAATCATAGTTTTATTACTAACAAATACGGTGTCCAAATACCCGTAGAAATCTCTCATTCAATGACGAGCGTCAAAGGAATAAGATACGG
>WJIN01000283.1 GCA_014730295.1 Promethearchaeota archaeon
ACATTTACTGCTTCAGCTAAAAGTGAAACATTGATGAGTTATACTCAAAGTATGATTGAAGCGTCTCTCAGTTTTACCGCTTATAATGAGAGTGGTGAAGAATTAAATACTACGATTTACGAAAATAGATTCAAGGGAGGGTCACCTTCCTTGTTCCAATTGGATAATAACATTAAGACCGTGGTAAATGATCAAGATGATGATGATGGTTCCAATGATGAAATCGTGGAAATCCCCTATTTACAACAGATATTGGAGGTTAATCATCCTATCGATAATGTTCCTTTATTCTATGATTATGTTAAGGTATATGAAAAAGGTAAATTAGTGAAGGAAGAGAATCTCTTGACCAAGACGGTGAAACTTGAAATTCCTGGTTTATATTCATCCAATATGGAGATGGGAACCGATATTGATGAGTATGAATTGGAGGTTATCGAAGTCATTCCAGATGAGGGTGTCTATTATTGTGGACAATTTGGATTTTTCCCGGATAGAATTGAAGGAAAATATTATTATTTTGATGGTGATGGTGATGGGAACTTTGAGACGGTTTTTGTGTTGGAAGGAACTAATGAGGATGCAAATGTAATTTCTGTAGGTTTCGATTATGACGGAAACGGACAATTTAATCCCCAAGGTCTCTATGTCGTCGATAAAAAGACTACGGGTTCAATAACATATCATGGGCCGCTCAAATCTTTAATGAAAATGGAAAGCGATCTAATGGATGAGATCGGGGAATGGGTCTGCGAGGCTTTTAACACCTATGGCTGGACGTTTGATATGGATATTATCTTAAGCCATGATCTAATTGATCCTGATGGAACGACATACTGCAATGAATATGAAGGATTAACCATTGAACGGGTATTTTCGGACTCATTATTTGAACTCTGGAAATTAAAATTTGAAGGAGATTCAACGCACTTAATTGAAGAGACAGACCAGCTAACCGCCGACAGACTGATGGGCGATGATTTCTGGATGGATTTCGCTAAGGATTGTATCTGGCAGACGGTGGTGGGACTCGCTTCCTTAGCTGCGGGCGCCTATGGAGGGCAAGTTGGATATTTCTTAGTGATGTTCGGATTAACTATTGCGCATTCCCTAATCCAAAAAAATTACATGGAGAATTATCTACGTGCAACCACTTATATTGATCCCGACTATAAAGGACAAGTAAAATTATCAGAAAAATATGTAATGGATAAATATTTTGGAAATCAATTTACCCAAATTTTAACGCCCGCAGGAGAGGCCAGTGGAATTTATCAAGAAGTAAACGACTACATAGCTCATGAACGATATAGCGCGAATGTAATTCTTTGCGAAGAGGGTATTCAAAAAGCGTTTTATAACTTGTTTACAACCGAACGAAACTATGTAGAAATGGTCTTAGATTATGGCTTACAAACGAGAGGGTATGTAGCATATTCAGATCTTAATCACAACCATATAGAAGAATTTTTAGAATGGAAATATGGCGGCGCAGACGTAGCCGATATTTCCAAATTTGGGGACTTTGAATATGGTGCTGATTTTAATATGCTCGCAGAGAGTTCTTATACATATTCCACGGGATTACCCCCTATAGAATCTGAATTTTTAGGAGAGTATTCTTTAGAGGGGAATACTGGGGATATTGAGATTCCCACGGGATTCCGTGCCCTCCCTGAATTTAAACATATTTCAAATAATATTATGATTTTGGAGGATGCGATTTATGATGCAACTGAGGATTTAGAGCATCCCCAACAACCTCAGCGACGATTACTTCCCTACTTAGTTAATGGAATCCCTCATATGGGCTTTACGTCTGGAGCGGCTGCTCCTAATTTCTTTATCGGTCATCCAATTTATCTTTCTGAAGATCGCTATAATGAGTACGGCCGCTTTACCTATGAAGTATATAAAGAATTTGATGGTAAGTCGTCTTACAAAATTCATTCGACTGTTAGAGAAAATTATGCGATAGAAGTTCCCTCTATTACCGCTTTTATTTATCCCGAGGGTTATGAATTCGATTATGAGGGATTAAATCTATCTCCCGATGAGAGTACGTCGTCCAATTTTGGAGTGAGTATTTTACAAGAAGGCGAGGATTATACTTATAATCCAACCCAAGGGACTATTACCTTAACTACTGATCAAACTGACCGATTTAATGAGGATCTAAATGAAGATGACAAATTTATCATTCTTGAAATCTATATCTCAAAATACCGCGAATTAAAGGCATACGATAATTATACGAAAGGCGATGTAAACCGAATCGCTGCGATGCAAAACATCCATGCCAGTATCTTGGAATACTTTTATCAATATAATTTAGCAGTAGATATGGCAGAAAAGATCCATGAAGCAATTTATACCATGTGGGTGACTGCCGTGAGTACCATCGCCACCTTAGGGATTGGAGCTAAATCGGGACTTTCGAACAAATTTACTGAGAAAATCGGCGGAGAGGCTACGAAAGCCACCTTTTCTTCGGTGGTAGGGAGTGCAGCTCAAGAGGTGGTTCAAGAACTTCTTTTAGATCCTCTTATCGAAAATACAGTGTCGGCAATTATCGGTGAAATGGGCGGCTCAGAAGACCTCCAGATGGTCGGCTCTACATTTGCCACTATCGCCCGAGAAACATTACTCTCTCCGGTCGCAGGTAAAGTCTTAGGCATTAAAAAGAGCGGCGGGGCACAATCAAACATTGATCAGAATACCGAAATGAATCAAAATACGGAAAATGCCCAAGAAACGAATAAAGAAGTGAAAAGCTTAACGGAGCGCGCTACAACTGCAGCTAAAAATTATGCAAAGGCTTTTCTCACCATTGCAGGAATGTGTGTATTCTCGGCCATTGGTCCGTTAGGAATCATGAGCACTCCATTTTCAGTAGGATTAGGAATGTCCATTGTTTTTTCCTCCACCAGCGACTCTGTGTTAGCCGAATGGGCTAAGAACAAGATAGCGGATAAAATCTCTGGAGTAAAATCTCAATCGGCTGAAGTTACGGTGGCAGATGAGAAGCAAACCAAAAAAACGGGCTTCTGGAAAAAAGTGGCCATTGCTTCGGGCATAGGAATCGGGGCAGCCGCGGCACTCATCGCCCTCGGAACCTTCCAAGTTCCTTTAATTTCCTCAATGCTGGCGACAACTACTGATCTGATTGCCTCCACCGGAGCTACCCTCACTCAAAACGCCGGAATCTTTGGATCTGATTCGATTATGAGCGCCAGTCATGGAGTTATGATAGGCAGTTCAATTTTATTCATTGGAGGAATCTCAAAGAAGGTAAATAGTCCAGCCGAAA
>WJIN01000284.1 GCA_014730295.1 Promethearchaeota archaeon
AAGCCAACGAAGTACGGCTCCCGTGGTGAAAACGCTAGCCTCCTGCACCCAACTGCCAGGAATTGCATGACAACTACAGAGGACTCGTTTTTGAGGGTCAAATTTTGGTTCATCTAAATAAGCAAGGATAAAACTTCCCGTTCCTGTTGTTAATTTCATATCTCCTGGCGCAATAACACCAACACCCAAAGCTGCTGATTGCTGATCACCAGCACCAGAAACTACCAATGTTTTCTGATCAAAAGCAGTTTCTTCCGTTGTTATTTCTCCAATATCTACTCCACTCTCAACAGGTTCAGGCATTTTATCTAAATCAATTTCTAGTAGAGATGCTATTTCGTCCGAATATCGTAAATTTTTAATATCAAACAGCATAGTCCTACTTAAATTACTAAAATCACTGATATATTTACCCGTTAGCTTATTGATTATGAAATCTGAGACCAATAAGAATTTATGCGTTTTCCTATAGATTTCTGGCTTGTTATTTTTAAACCAAAGAATTTTAGTGGCAGAAAAATACGGATCAATAGTTAATCCCGTCGTATTATATATTTTATCAATTCCAACTGTCCTTTTAATATATTCCACTTCTTCTGTAGTCCTTCTATCTTGCCAAACTAAAGCATTATGTAAAGGCTCTCCGTTAATATCGACCGGTACAACAGTTTCTCTTTGATTCGTAACGGATAAGCTAATTATATCTGTCTTATCTATTCCACTTCTCTTTATAGCGGATTCCATAGTATTTTTTAGCGAATCCCACCACAGATTTGCGTCTTGCTCTACCCATGATGGTTTTGGATAAAAGCTTTTCCATTCTTGATAATCAGATGCAATGATGGTACCAGCAGTATCGAAAATAAATGTGCGACATCCAGTAGTACCCAAATCTAAAGATGCTACGTACAAATTAATCAATCTCCTTTTATAAGTAATATAGTGATTATATTCTATATATTTTAACAATTAATAAATCTCATTATTTAATAAGCTACTAATGATTTAAGGATTTTTATTTTTTTCATAACCACATCGAGTGCAAACGAGCTTTCCGAAGCCAACTCTATAACCCTTTATATTTGTTAGTTGAGCATTGCAAACGGGACATTTAGGGGCAAAATTTGGAAACCATTGTCCATCTACATTCGGAACTTCTTTTAGATACTCCATTAATTTTATTTTTTCAAGATTGGCATCCTTTATATCAAATTTTTGTTGTTCTTCAGCAATAGACTTCCCTTTTGCTTTGAGCAATAAAACAAATTGTAATTGTTCCGGCTTATTCAATAGTGAAAAGATCCGTAAAATCGCCTCCTTCTTATGCTGAGATAGTAATTTTACTAATTCGGGTGGGGCGATAGCAACGAAAATCCCAGAGGCTTTATCCGGTCCCGTTTTTTGAAATAAGAACTGGTAGATTCTATTTTGAAGGTCCATTGCCCAGAGAAAGTTCCAATCCTTTATATCATAATCTTTTTTATTTGGTCCAACTATCCGCTTAATACTCTCAACTTGTGAATAATTCTTACTTTTATGAATATTGGATTGTAAGTCGTCAAAAAATTCTGGTTCAATCACAGGATATTTTTTAAAAAGACTTAATAATGAAAGTAAACGTACTTTTGATAATTTATTATTATTTAGATTATCCCAAGGTGTATATGTATAGATTGTGAAAAATTGATCCATCTATATTATTAATGGAACACCTATTTATAAAATTCACTTACAATAATAAAGCGAATATAAGAATTTCTTAAACTAATGGATAGTTTTAAAAAAAAAATTTTATATTAAATAGAGTTGATTCTAACTTTTTTCTCAAAGAAAAAAAATATAATAATTTTTCATCTGGTATTATCTTATAAAAAAAAACTTTAAAAATCCCAAATTATAAATTCCAACTATGACTGGAAATTTTAAAATAGTAGTAAGAAAGCATTGTTTTTTTTGTGATATGTTAACTAACTGGCTAGATGGAAAAGGTGTTGAATACATTAAGTTAGATTATCAAGATCCCGAAGATTTTGATGATCCTTTGATGGAGAATGAGACATTCAACAACATATTCTGTGATATGAGTGCGTGTGTGGAGAGTTTACCGATTGTCGTTGAAGATGACGAAAAGTTTTACTATGGTGAACTTTGGGATCTCAGAAATAATAAAATAAATGAAGAAAGAGCCAGAGAAGTTTTTGATATCTAATAAAAAACTAGAATACCAATTTATCTTATTTTTTATTTCTTTTATAAACCTAATTATTGTTCTGAAAATATTAACCTAGCTAGGTATAATTATTTTTGTAACCTACAAAAGTAAATTTTAATAAATTTGCTGTCTCTAATCTATTTTAAGTAGATTAATCTTATATGATGTGATGATAATCTTGGACGAGTCGCTAACAGACTATATTTTTCTCAGTAGATGCATCCCACTTCCATTATCGGCTCTAAAAGTTATTAAAAGTCGGGTTTCATTTCAAAATGTTTTAAAACTCACGCCCAATCAATTTGAAACGCTTCTTGAAAGCTTTAAAAAGGTTGACCACATTTCCATTAGACAAATCAATAAAAAAGTGGAAAATTTTAGTAATCTGAATAATGAAAAAACCTTCGAAAATATTAGAGAGCAACTCTTAATATGCGATAATAACAACATTCAATGTCTTAGCTATTTCGATAAAGATTTTCCGCCTATATTGAAAGCAATAGGGAAACCGCCGAAGTTGATCTTCATCCAAGGGACTATAAAGTCCGAAGATTATAAGGCAGTGGCCATCATTGGAACAAGAAACCCAACACAATACGGTGAAAAAATGGCAAAAGAAATTGCCAAGAGATTAGTGGAAAAAGGTTTCACGATAGTCAGCGGTTTCGCTCGGGGGATTGATACCATAGCAATGAAAAACGCGTTAGATTGTGGAGGCAGAGCAATTGGGGTTATTGCTTCGGGAATTTTAAATCTTTATCCAAAAGAGCATCAATACTTGGTTGAGAAATTGGTTTCAAACGGAGCTTTGATCTCAGAGAGATTTCCCCATAAAAACGTAACGAAACAAGCATTACAAATTCGGAATAGAATTACAAGCGGTATTGGATTGGGAAATATCTTTGTGGAAGGTAATGAGCGCAGTGGAACACGATGGCAATACAAGTTTGGAGCAAGACAAGGCAGACCTGCATTTGCCGTTGAGCCGATTGATAATGATGTTGAACAAGCGTTTATTCCAAATTGGATTGTCAATGAGAAAGGAGGGTCCAAAATATCATCCCTCCAGGACATTGATTGGGTTATTGAGACACTTGATGAGGAATATAAAAAAAGAAGGGAAGTAAAAGAATTAAATAAAGGAAGTACAACGTACCAAAAAAGTATTTTAAAGTATTAAACTTAATAAATCAGGGGGTAAAAAACAATGGCAAAAGTCAGAAAACAATTCAAATTGGACGAAGAAATTTCTATAGAAAGGATTCCTGAAAAATATTGTACGATGTGTTTAAATCAAATGTATTCTGAGCAGAAATTATGCAATACATGCAAAGAATTACCTTCATATATAGGAAATTGGAATTTTAAAAGCGTAAATGCCTTGGGTATATATCATAAGTACAAACAAAAGGGATACAGTATACCAATTAATGTTCTTTCTGAGTTGATTCTTTTACTTAAATTTCGAAAGGGAAAAAAATTCAGAACATTTGCAGGTTCATTAATCGCAAAAGGATTATTTAAAATTTTCCAGGAAAGAAGAGATATTTATAATGATGTCTTTCATATAGTGATATCACCCAAGTTCAAAAAAACCGAGGAAAACCAAGTCGAATATATCTTAAATCCCTTCATGAAAATTTTAAGCCAAAATAGTTATAATATCGAAAATATTTCACAACGAGTTAAACGATTAAAGGATGTTGGAAAGAATAAAGGAAAAAGGTTAGAAGAACGATTCAATGATATTAAAGGTGTTCATGAAGTCAGAATAGATGATTTGGGTCAAGCTGATATAATTATTATAGATGATATCTTCACGACAGGATCAACTTCTTGGGATTTAGCAAGAGCACTTAAAGAAAGAAATGCAGGGAAAATTCATGTATTAGTTGCGGGCAGACATTGGCTGTTTGATGAATGGCCGATAAATGAGTTATATAGCAATGGCGATTTCAGTTTTGATTATTTGGTCAATTATTTTTCAAGGACAGATTATAATAGAGACAGAAAAAAGATTTCTAAAGTAAAAATAATCAACTTAGAAATTCAAAAAGATCACATCTATGGCTTGATAAAAGGTTCAAGGGGGAATTATGAATTGGATATTGATTATGAGAACAATATTTTAAGCCATTCTTGTCCCGATTTTATAAATGACAAGAAAAGGAATAAAAAATTCTGTAAACACATCTCAAAAGTATTTCTCAACATTAGAAAAGAGAATGAAAAATTCTCCAATACTCTAATGAACTCGATTTATAGAGAATTAGATTCTTGGCAGTTTAATATAACCTAAGAAGAAGTTTTAACAATTTCTCAGCAAATTCTTATAATTTAAGATTAAATTATAAATTTTGAGTTAATTTTATAACGAAGGATTTAAATTTTTTATAATCTGGAATTTTTTTAGCGAATACTTGAAGGTTCTCCAAGATATGTTATTAAATTCCTTAAAAGATTTTAACCAAGTAAATTTAATAATTATCACCAGAATTAATTTCACTAAATGGGTATTTAACAAAGTAAAATTTTAATTTTTCAGAAAAATTTTTAGTAAAAATGTCTACCCGCAGCACTTACTCATCCGTAAGGTCAGCGAGATTTTTCAGCTCAATTAAACTTTCCAACCACTTCTTTAAAGCAAATTTTTGCAATAGCTTTTCATTTATTGCTAAGATAATTAATTCTGTTTCCTTAAGTTGATTAAATAACTCTTGTCTCTTGTCAGATAAGAACACTACCATGTTTTCAAGACCAAAATTTAATTACTTAGTGAGAATCATATACAACTTTTATTAACTCTTCCTACTAATAAAAGATTTTTCATTATTAAATCTAATTTATTAAATATCCTCTAAAATTCCTTAAATTTTGTAAAATTATTATAAAAGCTTCAAGGTCACTGAGATCTTTTTTTTAATTTTATATATCTAAATACTTTTTAAAATCTGTTCAAGAATTCATATTTACTAAATGATTATTAAAATGGATTGATATGCTTTAATCCAAATTTCTCCTTAAGTTGCAAAAGTTCTAATTTAGTATTTTTAATCAAATTCCCTTTAATGTCTTGCAGTTATATTTTCTCGTCTTAATTAGTCATATATTTCATCAAATTGACTTGGTATTTGACTTTCTCATTCTTACAAAGGGTTTTAAAATTACAATATTTACACAATTCTGTATTGCTTGTCTTTTCAAAATGATTTATATTAAATTCATGATAATTCTTATCGCCTTTCAGTTTAAACATTTCATTTGAAGTTGTTTTGATATATTCTTTAATATCATCCACATCTGACGTTGAGAGTCTATACTTTCTTTGAAAATCTTTTAAGAGTTGATATTCAATTAATTTTATTTCTGTTGGGTCATCAACAAGTTTCATAAAAGGATCAGTTGATATACAATCTGTGAGGGAAATTGCGTAAACTCCAAGTTGCATACGTGCGTTCTCATTTCTATAAAAATAGACTTTCCAATCAATGATCATAGGGGGTTTATTTCTAAAATAAACAATTAAATCGGGTCTACAAAGGACATTAACATCTTTAAATTTAAAGTAAAGATTCTTCTGAGCAACCAAAATGGAGTCAGGGGCTAAAAGAGTTTTCATTAACTTTGATTTAAGCAAATTCTGTAAGGAGGATATTACTTGTCCTTTTATTTCTTTAATTGATTTATTATCTAATCCCTCTGACCACTCTATTTCGCGTAATGCGCAATAACCGTTACCCGCTTCCTTTTTAGATAGTTTCGGATCTCTATACTTCTTTTGTTTTGCAAATCGCAGTTGCTTTTTCATCAATCCAGAAACTAACCTTTCAATCTCTTTAAATGGTGGAACAATATTCTCATTAAAATTAGGCAATAGAAGCGTTTCAATAACATAGTCAACAAGTTTTCCCCTCCAAGAATGAATGCTCCCTAACTGTTTCAATATATAAGCTTCATATCTATCTGTATCTTTACTGTGTTTGCTGGCCATGATTTCAGAATAGAACCATCTTCTCTGACATTTCGAGAATAATTTAGCTTTAGATATTGACCAGTTCATTTGTTTATTTCTCTTTTCTTTCTTATTTTTCTAACTTCGATTTTATTCCACAGATTTCCTTTTTCAAGTAAGGATCTTTTATTTTTAGATTAGATCTATTATTTATTCAATTTTTCTATAATGTTATTATAATTATGTTTTACAGGACATATTACAAGTCCCTGTTCTGAGATTTTAATGAATTTCTCTCTACCTTTGCGTTCTTCGGTTAAATATCCTTTTTTAACTAATTTTTTTACAATACGAGACAAATTGGGAAGATCCCATAGTTTTTTATTATTTTTACATATATTTAGCATCTGATTTAAGTTAGTTGAATCTATTAAATCTGGATTACTTAAATTAATCTCTTGATACATGATGTCTATTAATTCTTGTCCTTTACTACGAGGTTTTTCTAAGTTAAACAGTCCATTTCTTGTAAGATCTTGCTTATTAAAATAAAAAACTTCCTTCACCTGTTGTTTTTGAATTTGTGCTGCAATATAAAGAGCTAATTTCATTTTGAAAGTACCTGAAGTAAGATTACAGATAATTTCAAATTTCTCATCTTTGATATATATAACTAGAGCTCTTAAAGTGCGAATCAATTCAATAAGATCCTTATCAATATTTATTTCTATAAATGTATATTTTATTTTATCATTCTCAGGAAAAAATTCCTGAGATTTTTCTAACAATTCAATCTTTTCATTAATATCCTCATAAAACTTTTTAGATTGTTGTTTCATTTTATCAACGGGTGGGCTAATGAATACATACCACTTAGTTTTAGGATTTTTGCGAATCGCTATGTCAATAAATTTATGCAATTTTCCATAAAGCAAGATTTGACATTCTTTCATCATCCTAATAAAATTAAGAAATGTAAATAAATGTTGAGATAAAATACAATACTTTAGATTAATACAAAACAATTGTATTTTCATTACAAATACTTAAATAGAAAATATTATTATAATTTTTAATTTCTTAATTATTTAGAATCAATTCATATAAATTGAACAGATAAAAATCTCGGTGTTAATAACGAAGATTATTATAAATTCAATAGACTATAAAGGCTCAATTGTGGATGGACCGGGGATTAGAACTGTTTTATATGTCCAAGGATGCAAGAAACGATGTGAGGGTTGTCATAATCCAACAACTTGGGATTTAAATAAAGGAAAAGTTTGTTGGATCGATGAGATAGTCGAAGAATTAAGGCGAAATTGTTTAAATAAAAAATTAACAATCTCTGGTGGAGAACCACTTCTTCAATATCCTTCTATTCTGGAACTTATTAAAAAATTGGAAAACTTTAATATCGTACTTTATACTGGCTTTGAGCTTGAAGAAATCCCTAGAGAGATTTTAGATTATATAGAATACATAAAAGTGGGTAAATATATGAAAGAAAAAAGAACTACAACTGCTCCATATATTGGATCAACAAATCAAAAATTCGTCAAGTTAAGAAAAATAATTAAGAAAATGCCAATGTGAACAAAAAATGAAAAGTATAGACTATAAACATGCTGCCCAAAGGAAAACACTGGTAGGATATGTGTATAATGAAGGAAGTAATCATATCAAAGAAAAAGTACTTGATTCTTTAGATGAGAAATTTTCCTCAGCGCATCGTGAAGGAAGAATACATATCCATGACCTTGAAGCATATGGAGAATCATATAACTGCCTTACACCAGATTTAGTTAAAGGATTTCCATATGACGAAATAAACGATAATTCAGATGTTTATAAAATCATGGAGATTTTCTATTATTTAAAAAAAATCGTAATTGGGTTGGGAAATGAACAATCTGGTGGTATTGGGTTCGGGAATTTTGATTGTGATATGAGTGAAATTTTAACTAAATTAGATGTATCCCTAAATCAAGAAACACGGAAGATTTTTAAAAAAAATCTTGATCTATTTATGCGTTGGAACCATGAAGCTAGAGATAGATGTGGTCAAGTTCAATATTACCTTACTTTTAACTTAGGATTGTCAATAACAGAAATAGGAAGATTTCTTACGAAATCCGTTATAACGCTTTTTATGAATTCCTATTACATCCATCCTAATATTATATTTAAAGTCAAGAGCGGCGTAAATCGGAATGAAAGAGATAAAAATTATGATTTATTTAAGCTTGCAAAAAAATGCACGGCTAAAAAAATGATTCCCACATATTATCTCGCAGATTCAGAGCATAATCAAATAATTGATCCATATAAAATTTCTCTTATGGGATGTCGCTCGAAAGTATATCAAAATCAATATGGAGAAGATACTACAATAGGAAAATCTAATGTGGTCTATACTTCTATAAGTTTGCCACGAATTGCATTTGATATTAACAAAGGGTTTCCGGATCTTAATTTAGAGAGAAAATTGGAACTTTATGAAAAAAAATGGAAAGAATTAGCAGATATCGTGAAAGATCAACTCTTCGATCGATTTTATAAAATTAGTAAATTAGAAAATGATGATTTTCCAACAAATCAGCAATATAAGCTCATGTTTAAAGACATTACGAATCTTGCTAATTTAGAAGATTATTTTAAACATGGAACATTAGCAATCGGGTTTATTGGTCTCTCAGAAACCATAGAAATCATGACGGGGAAAAAATATTTTTCCTCTGAAGAAAATTATGAAATTGCACTAAACTTGGTGAAAATGATGAGAGATACCATTGATGAATATCGTGAAAAATATAATTATAATTTCTCTCTCTTAGGTACGTCGGGAGAGTACATTTCTGGACGATTTCCAGAGGTAGATTCGATGTATTATTCTCATCCTATTATTAAAAAAGGATTCTATACTAATTCTTTTCATGTCGATGTCAATTCAGGTTTAAATCCCTTTGATAAAATAAGTTATGAAGGATCTTTCCATAAATACTGCAATGGAGGGTGTATAACCTATTTAGAATTTCGCTCAGCGCCTTTAAGGAATGTTGAAGCTATAAGTGAATTAATCGAACATGCGATAAAATCAGATGTCAATTATTTAGGTTTTAATTATCCTTTAGATATATGTCTGGATTGTGGGAACAAAGGTACATATGATAATTGCGAAAAATGTGGTAGTGAAAATATCAAAAGAATTAGAAGAGTATCAGGCTATTTAGAAGACTCCTCATTCTTTACTAAAGGTAAACAAGCTGAAGTTGCTCATAGAACACCCAACATGTAATATTCCTTTATCTTTATGTCCTAGGAGAAAATAAATGCATATAGCAATTGAAGGAATGGATGGAGTAGGAAAGACAAGTACTTGTAGATTATTGTCTAAAAAAATTAAGTTTCAATTTATAGAAAAACCCCTTCATTATCTTTTTGATTCAGAAAACTCTTTCGATAATTACTTGAGAATAAGAGATTATGTAAATTTACAAGAAAATAGACATTTTACGGCTTGGTTTTATGGTTTAGGGAATATATTTCTATATCACAAATTCGGAATTGAAGATATAATTACCGATAGACATCTTGTATCCAATTATGTATGGAGTGGGAATGAAACGAGTGAAGTTGTATTCGATTGTCTCACGACAATATTAAAAAATCCCGATTGCACCTTTATTCTTCATGCTAATGATGAAGTATTAAAAGAAAGACTGAAAATGCGAGATAAAAATGATCCTGACATTGTAAAAATCCGTTTTAACAATAAAATTATCAAGAAAATGGAGCAATTTCTTTTAAAAAATAATATGAAATATTATAAAATTGATACTTCCCATCTTACCCTGGAGGAGGTTGTGGACAGAATTGTGGGAATTCTGAGAAAGGAGGAACTTATTTGAATAAGATGGATAGCATATTGGCTAATGAAAAATGGTACTGGAAAACGATTGGAATCTTTAATAGATTTAGATTTATCGAAAAGGATACTGGATATTTTATCAAAAATTATAATAATAAATTTACAATTAGTATTGATATTGATAATTATTCTATAGACTATGGTGAGAATTCATATCTTCAATATAAATCACCTTCTAAAATTCTTAAACATAAGGATATTGTTATACTTGACTGTGTTGATAAACTATTAAGAAAAGGTTATGACAGGGAAGACATTGTTATTATCGCAGATGCAAAATCTGACGAGATACCTAATATTCTTCTAATGAATCAGTCAGGAACCCATTACGTAGCTTTCAATTGTTATAGATGGGGAGAAAAATTTGAAAATGCTCTATCGAATTTTAAAAAAAAAATTGGAAGCCTTTTCAATTATTATGAAAAAAATATAAAAACAAGATATCTTTGTATATATTCTTCCTATTTGGATGGAGGTTTACCTTATAAAACTTATTCGCTCTATGATATGTCAAATTATGACAGAGAGAAAATCCTATTTCATGCTGGAATTTTTGAATCAGATATAAAACAATATGAAATTACACCTCTATGTTCAGAAGATGAAAAAAAGAAAACAATTAAAAAGATAAAAATTAAACTCTCAAAATACCCCCAAATCGATGATTTTTCAGTAAGGAATGGAGTAATCATTGAATACAAGGGAAATGAACAAGAGATAACTATACCAAACCCAATTACTCAAATAGGGATGGGGGCATTCTGGGATTGTACATTCTTAAAATCTATAATATTAAATGACGGAATCATGCGTATTGGTGGGGATGCTTTTTATAAATGTATAAACTTAGAAAATCTCAACATACCTTCTACCGTTCGCGAAATTGGAAATGACCCATTTGCGGGATGTCCAAGTGTCTCTCTCGAGAATGATAGTGAGCATTTTATTTTAGAAGATGGGGTGCTATACAATAGGAAAAAAACCCAAATTCTTCATTATCCAATAAAAAAACAATTAAAACATTTTGAGATTCCCAGCTCTGTAAGATATATTAATAAACATACTTTTTATGATAATATACATCTAAGGTCAATCGTAATTCCTAAAAGAGTAATCTGGATTGAAAATAATATATTTTCTGGCTGTAAGGTGGGAAAAGTAGTAAATGAAAGCCCATATTTCTGTATAGATAATGGTGTGCTTTACAATAAAAATAAATCACAAGTATACTCCGTCTTTAATCACAAATTAAAAAAATTAGTTCTCCCTGATAATGTTCAAAAAATTGGAAAGAATTCTTTTTATTGGTGTAAGAACCTGGAATATCTCCAAATTTCTAAAAATGTAACTCATATCGGTTATAATCCTTTTGTTGGATGCTCCAAATTAGAACTTACTAATGAGAGTTCAGATTTTACCATAGAAAATGGAATGTTAATCAATAAAAAGTTAAAATTATTAAAATTTTGTCCAAATTCTTGCGTAGACGATACAATTGAAATACCGGACTATATAAAGATAATTGGCAGAAATTCATTTAGTTTCTGTATTAACCTAAAAACCCTCAGAATTCCAAATTCCGTAAAGTTAATTGAGAGAGGTTCTTTTGGAGGTTGTAGTAATTTATCTGAAATTAAGATTCCTGATTCTGTTGAAAAAATTGAAAAATGGGCATTTAGCCATTGTAAAAAATTATCAAAAGTCCATATTTCAAAAGATACTAAATTAGAAGAATATATTTTCACAGAAAGTCCAACTATATTGATCAGAACTTAGTATTATATTAAAATAGAGAAAATATGAGTAAAATGAAAACAAAAAACATTTCAAAAAAAAAGCGCAGTGAGGTTTTAAAATATCTTTCAGAAATTAGCCTGATTGTTCAGAAGCATAACCCAGATTCAAAAGTGATCAATAAAATTATGCAAATTGAAAAATATTTAGAAAATTTAAACTTTGGTCTAAATTTTGAAAAGCATTATGAAATCATTGAGGATAAAATTAAAGAAAGTCATATTTTTCTAACAAAAGATGAAAATTTATCGATAAATGGAACAGGAAATAAACATATCCTAATTGAAGGTGAAAATTTAGCTGCTTTACATCATTTATGTCTTAATTATAATTCTAAAATAGATATAATTTGTATTGATCCACCCTATAATACCGGAAATCCTAATTTGGGATATAATGATACAGACTATATTGAAGAGGAAGATATATATTCCCACAGTAAATGGCTGAACTTTATGAATAATCGTATGAATGTTGCCAAAACTCTTTTAAAGCCAAATGGCGTAATGTTCATTAATATTGATGAGACACAAATTGGTTGTTTGATATTATTATGTCATCAAATTTTTGGAGAAGAAAATGTAAAGGTTTTGGTTTGGCCAAAAGTAGATCCAAAATTCGATATAAATAGAGTTGAAAAAACTCCCAGTAATTTACGAATGATTCACGAATACATCATTTTATGCTATCTAGATAAGGAGAATACAGAATTTAATCAAATGCGTCATAGACCCAACCACACAGGTTTCAACACTCCAGAAGGTAATTATGATTTAGAATCAATCGTTTTTGAAACTGGAACAACATCCTCAGCGAAAGATGAGATAAAATCTATATTCGGAGATCGTACTGCATTTTCTACACCAAAACCTATGAAATTGATTAAAGAATTGATAAGAGTAGGTTCAGGACATCGGGCTGTAATTCTTGACTTTTTCGCGGGATCTGGAACTACTGGACATGCCGTTATTGATTTAAATAATGAAGATGGAGGCGGAAGACAATTTATTTTGATAAATAATAATATAAACAACATCTGTAGGAATATTACTTATAAACGAATAAAATGGGCATTTCAGGAATATAATTGCAAAGATTCGTTAGAATTTTTAAAAGTTAAATATCAGAAAAAATAGTGTTGTAAAGTAATTGCATATCATATTAGTTGAACCTAATTGGAATTATATGGTTTGAGGTAAAGACTGGGAAAAATTTATGAATGAGAGATATTTACCAATCGGACTACTTAAATTAGGGGCATTCTATTGAAAGAATGGTTATACTATAGAACTTGTGAGAAAAAGCGATCTTCCTAAAAATAAACCAAATTTAGTTTTGATAACTTCATTATTTACCTATTGGTGGCAACCTGTTTGGAAATCAGTTAAAAAATATAAAAAATTATATCCAAATGCAGAAATCATAGTTGGCGGAATTTACGCATCAATTTTACCAGAATATTGTAAAAAGAGTGGATGTGATGAGGTTTACGTTGGTTTAGTAAGAGAAGCAGAAAATTTAATTCCCACATATGATTTAATTCCCGACTTAAAACTCTGTGTTATTCATGCAAGTAGAGGATGCATACGGCGATGTAAATTTTGTTTCGTTCATAAATTAGAACCTCATATTAAATAATTGATCGGCTTTTTCGGATGGGGTTTTCTTTTACCATTTTTCAGATCACATTTTTTTATACTAAGATATTATTAGAAACTCAACGATTTGTATGTAAAGACTTTGTCTTTACTTATTGGAATGTTATCTCCATATTATTTCCATATTACGAGCGTATATATGAAAAAGTGTGAAAGAGTCCTTTCACGATCGTCTTTTTTTTCTATTCTAAACTAAATTTAAAAATAGAAGTAGTCGTCTTTTTTTTCCCATTCCTAATTAAATATAAAAATAGAAATTTGAATAATTCGTAAGTTAAACTATCTGAATTAAAATTTTATATTCTGAGTTGTATTACTTTTATTTAATTCAAAATACTCAAGAGAGAATTAAATA
>WJIN01000285.1 GCA_014730295.1 Promethearchaeota archaeon
ACGATGCAAAAAAATTCATCAGTGTAGTGGGAGCTTTAGCAAGAGTAAATAAATTTAATCGTTATGATCTTTCCGATCTTATAACCAGAGACTCAGATATCGGTAAGTGGCAACACTATATTAAAATTATCCTTAAGATAGCGGAGATGTAATATAATTATGACTAGATTACTCACTTCTATTATTTATAAATCAAAATTACCTTTATATTATCGTGATGCATAAAATAAAAGTTAGGGAGAAATTTGGCAGAATCCATTCACTTAAAGATCCAAAATTAAGACAAATACGATTTCAATTTCGCAGGCTATGGTTCCGATTTTATCATTCAAAAGTTGAAGAATGCAATCAAAAATGGGGTGATGTTCTCGAGAAGCAGTATTCTGGAGAGCTTTCTCGAGATCAAGCTACAAGGTTACAATGGAAAATAAATTCTGAAATGGAGAATAACGCCCATTCTGTAAATAATTTTCCTATCCGGTGTCTGGGGTGCGGGAACAAGATGAACGATCTAGTTTTTGAACCCAAAAGACGGGCATATTTCTGTATTCATTGTTTGTTTTATAATAAGAGAGAACAATTTCTTACTGAATCGGAAAAAAAGCAATTACTAAAGAGAAATCCAAGTGATGACATTTTGCAATAATCATAGAAATGCTTTTTAGATTAGTTGTAATCCAGAAATCAATAGATTAAGTTTTCATTTTCCGTAATTTCTATAAGATTCATGACTAGAAAGACCAATTACAACGGTTTGAAAGGGGGAGTTTATAGTATCTTCTATTTCTATGCCATTAATCTCCATTTCATATCATCTCTATTCTTTTTTATAAAAAAGGATTACTATTTAATAAAACTTTGAAAAATTTAAATATAAAGTCTAAAAATATTCTTTAATAATATAAAATTATTATATTCTAATTTATCACGCAAAATTGATAAGGTATTAAAAATGAGTGAAAATGTTTTAAACATTGGAGTGCTTAAAAATGGGACGATTGGCTCTTCTGTTCTGTTATCATTTCTTATAGACGAACGTGCGGAAGGAGAACGTGTTATTTTTCGCGAAGTAACTTCGGGACCGAAGATGCATCCACCAGAAGAATGCGTTGAGACAATGAAAAAATTATTGGAATTCCAACCCGATTTAATCCTAATGTCTTCTCCGAATGCCGCATTAAAAGGACCAAAAGCAGCTCGTGAATTAGTTGGAGACATACCTTCCATTGTAATCTCTGATGCTCCTGCCAAAAAGGCAATCGAAGAATTCAAAGAGAAAGGATTAGGATACATTATCGTAGAATGCGACAGCATGATTGGTGCTCGACGACCTTTCTTAGACCCAATCGAGATGAGTGTATTCAATTCGAATTTACTCAAGGTGTTAGCTGTCACTGGTGTGTTCAATATCATCGTCGATGAATTGAACGCCGTGATTATGGACATGTTAGAAGGGAAAACTCCAACGCTTCCTCAAATCGAAGTTGATGCAACAACAGCTGTGAAAGCTGCTCGCTTTGCAAATCCATATGCCGAAGCGAAAGCTATCGCCGCATTTGAAATTGCATCAAAAGTGTCCAAGATCACAGGAAAAGCATGCTTTGTATTAAAAGAAAGAGAAGACTATATGCCATTGCTTGCGGCTGCCCATGAGATGATGAAAACAGCGGCGGATATGTGTCAGGTTGCCCGGGAAATAGAAAAATCTAATGATACGGTTATCAGACGACCTCACCGATCTTCGCAAGAACTTTTAGAAAAACGAGCGTTACATGAGAAAGAAAAGTAGCCAATCAAAAATATAATATTAAATCTCTCTCCTATTTCTTTTACATTTTTTTCTTATTCAGATGCGTGAAGGGTGTATTCTTGGAAATATAATTCATTATTTAAGAATGGTAGGAATGGAAAAACCGTAAAAAGGAAATTAAAAATTTTCGCTGTTTTTAAAATAAGATTTTAGATCGTCAAATTTTTCTCCTGATATGGTTTTCATCACGTCAAAAAACACATTTTCATCTTTATTTTTCGTGACTGCCATCAGGATTGCTTCATTTGCGACTTCTCTAATTAATATATGAGACGAATCACTTTCATAAATGATAGTCGATAAATCAAGTGGGGAAATACTTGGTTTATTCATCAATTTCATAATTTTTTTATAAATTTGATACATATTGGAATCTAAGGTTCCTATCTCAAACTTCATAAATTCTAACGGTTTTGATTCAAATTTGCCTAAGGTTGAGGCGATCAAGAGTCCGTCCGGGCGATTGAACAATAGATATTCGGACAAAGTATCGATCTTAAATTGGTCTAATAAATGTCGAATCTTTCCTAAACGTTGCAAGCTCAAGGTGGATTTTTGTATCTCATAATCTAAAATTTCTATGAGTCGATGTTGGGCAGTTCCTTCTTTAACTGAAACGGGAGTGAAATGAACCTTTTGCTTCATATCCTCATCAAGATTTTCAGAGAGCATTTTATAGAGAGTGTCCTCTTCTGATTCGGGTAGATCGATTTTATTGAGCAACACATAAATTCGGTCGATATGAGGACTAAATTCAAACACATTCATCAGATATTTTTCAAATACTTCTTTAACTCTCGGATCGATCACGGTGGCGTCTACCATAAATACGGTAGTCGTAATCTCCGAGAAAACGAGTTCTCGCTGCTTTTCGGAGAAGTATCTCTTCATATAGACTTCTTGGCCTCCTGCATCCCACACATTGAGCTCCATGATCCCTCGAAAAATAAAATTCTCTCTAGAGATGCCTTTAGTAGGTTTTAGGTTAACCACTTTCATGAAATTATAGCCCAGACAAGTTGTTCTTAGCAGACTTGTCTTGCCACTTCCTGCGGGTCCGAATATAAGCGTCTTCATACGTATTTCTCACCGAATTTTTACTAATACTAGTATGATGTTTTTTGTTTATAAATTTAGTAGTTCAATCGGTATTTAATTTTTTAGATTTCCGAAAAAGTTAAGTTAATAAACTGAGATGAGAGTTGGTATTTTCTGAAAAAATAAAAACAAGAATTTTTAATAAAAATAGCATTAGAATTAAAAAATCTGAAAATTACAGTTCATAAAGCGGTGAAGTTTATTTTACTCAAAAAGCGATTTAAGGTTCTTTGTTATATTTTTTGGTTCGAGAAGAAAATTTGGTGTAGTTAGAAAGAGGAGTGATGATTAAATAATTCCAATAATTAAAAAAATACAAAAAATTACTAAAGGTAATTACAGCACTAGTTGTTGAAATTATGGTAAAGCTTATTGATTTTATAAGAAATGTGCCCGATTGGCCTGTTGCCGGTGTCCAATTTAAAGACATTACGACCTTATGTTTGGAACCGCTCCCGTTTAAAGACTCTATAGATCGAATCGTCAATCATTACAAAGATAAAGGAATTGATAAAGTGGCCGCAATAGAAGCCCGTGGATATGTATTTGGCGGAGCTATTGCCTATCTTCTTGATGCGGGGTTTATTTTAATTCGAAAAGAAGGAAAGCTTCCCGCGGATTGTCATCAAGAAACCTATGAACTGGAATATGGTACAGATACGATCGAAATGCATAAAGATGCGATTAAAGAAGGAGAGAATGTATTATTATTCGATGATTTACTTGCCACTGGAGGAACTGCGGCTGCTGCAGCGCGATTAGTAAAAAAGGCAGGTGGAAAAGTCGCTGGTATTTCTTTCATTATTGAATTAACAGGCAGTTTACACGGCAGAGATTTACTTACCGAGTACGATCTACTTTCTTTGGTTGAGATTCCAGTCGAAGAATAATGATATAAAACAATTCTGTGAATAAATAAGAAGAAAATTAAAAAAAATTTATTTTATTTTTTATTCATTGTTATAGAATCGCACCGTGTAAAGAATGGTGGCATGGGCAATCTCGTTCTGTGTCTATCTTGGGAATTGTTGATTCTAACATCTGCTTAAGAAATTCTGCATTTTGAGCCATTGTTTCAAGTATTTCCCCTACATCCACAGCAAGAGGTTGGACTGGACCTCCACAATTCTCGCACTTTTCATCAAATTCTACTACGCCACAATTGTCGCATTCTCCCGCCCATACATCTAAATCAGTTACGGTAGCAATACAGCAATAACATAATTCTTTTTCTGCAGCAAGGACAACTTCGGGATAGGTGGTCATTCCAATGATATCTCCTCCCCACTGGCGGAACATAATTGATTCTGCGCGTGTTGAAAAACGAGGTCCTTCTATACACACATACGTTCCACCTTTTTGAATATTAAGCCCTTCAATACCTTCTGCAGTTTCATAGAACAAATTATTTAAATATGAACAGTAGGGATCGGGCTGCCCAATATGGCATACTTGTCCTCCTTCGTAGAAGGTGTCAAGGCGTTTTTTGGTTCTGTCAATATATTGATTAACAAGAACAAATTTTCCTTTTTCATGTTCCTTACGTAATGATCCTACCGCAGAGGGAGAAATAATAATTTTTACCCCTAATGATTCCAACGCCCATATATTCGCTCTAAAATTAATTTTGTGGGGTGGTATGGTATGTCCTGTTCCATGGCGAGATAAAAAGGCTACTTTTTTTCCTTTAAAATTGCCAAGTTTGATCGCATCTGAAGTGGGACCATAAGGTGTATACACTTTTATCTCTTCGACATCTTCTAATTCAAGATCAGAGCCAGTCCCGCCAATTATACCGATACTTGCTGTATCATTTTGTTTTCTTGGTCTCATTTTAGATCATGTTTCAGTATGAGTTATATTTCTTTTTTATAGTAAATGTATAAAAAGTTTTTTGATATTTAAACTAATAAAAATCTATTAAGCGTAATTAAATTCAGTATTTGGTAGAACTTCAAGGATATCGAGAAAATCTAGGCTATATATATAAAATATAACCAAAAAAAATATTTTGTTTAAAGTATTTTTCCTTTTAGAATTGAATAATAATAACATATGAAAGATCACCAATGGCTAAAATCACATTCTTAGGAAGCTGTCGAGAAGTCGGAAGATCGGCAATCCAAGTTGAATCGAAAAGCGGAGATAAATTTTTATTGGATTATGGTATTAGATTTCGGGAAGAAGAAAGATTACCAGAAAAATCAGATCTTACGCAATTAAAAGGAGTCGCCTTAACGCATTGTCATGTAGATCATTCTGGAGCATTACCCTATTTATATCTACACGGTAAAAATCCACCACTTTTTACAAACGGTCTCACATTAGACATCATCGACAATTTAATAAAAGATACGTTAAAAGTCTCGAAATATCCCTATCCGTTTGGATTGAAAGAGATTGACAATATGAAACGGAATGCATATCTTTTACCTATACGAGCCCGAAAAAAGGTTTCTGACGACTTTTATATAACATTTTATGATGCGGGTCATGTTCCCGGAAGTGTGTCTATATTACTAGAGGTAGATGGAAAAAAAATCCTATATACGGGAGATATTAACACCAAAAAAACCAATCTTGTAGATTCAGCAAATCCACTCGATATTCCCGATATCGATGCCGTGATTGTCGAGTCAACCTATGCTTTACGAGAACACCCTCCAAGAGATCAATTGGAACAAAGATTTGTAGAAGATGTAATTGAGATTACTCAGAACGGGGGGACGGTGCTAGTACCTGCTTTTGCTGTCGCGCGCTCCCAAGAGGCAATTATGATCTTAGATAGACATCGATATAGAGAAAAAGTGTTCCTTGATGGAATGGGAAAACTAATCGCAAAGATTTATTTCGATTATCCTGAGGCATTAAAAAATCGGCATTTCTATCGAAAAGCTTTACGAAATGTGGATTTTGTTAGTAGACGGAAAAAACGCTCTGTTGCCCGAAAATCAACTGGTGTTATCGTAACTACTTCTGGGATGTTGAAAGGTGGTGCCGCATTAGAATATATTGAGACTATCTTGAATGATCCCTATTCTGCTATTTATTTAGTTGGATATCAAGTTGAAGGTACTCCTGGAAGAGATTTATTAGATACCGGTATGTTTAGATTTCGAGAAAATGATAGACAGCGAAAAACCAATTATGATATTAATATCAAAGCCCAATGTGAAGTCGATTATTATGATTTTTCGAGTCATGCTGACGGCAAGGGATTACACACATATATGGATAACTTAACTTTTTCAAATGGTTCCAAAGAAGTATTTTGCGTACATGGGGATAGTGATTCTACGACAAAATTCGCAAGTGAACTGGTAGCAAAAGGATTTAATTCCGTTGCTCCAGAAACGGGAGAAACTTATGTAATATAATTGGATTTAACTATTCTTTAATTGATGTTCAATTACTTTATCACAATTTTCAAGAAATACATCTATTTTTTGGGTGGGAATTTTTGTGCCCGCTGCCGGGGGATGTCCTCCACCAAGAGCTATTAATTCGGATAATTCTAATGCCTTTCTAATTGCTTCGGAGAGATTAACTCCTTTTTCAACAATCGATTTATCTGCCCGAGCAGATACCTTAAAGATATCTTCATCTTTTCTTTTCGCATATCCAAAGATAGGCTTTTTTTTATTGATTATTCTACTTTCATCAAATATGAGCATTGAGCATACCGTTCCAATGATACTTTCTGGAATAACATCTTCACCATAAAAATATTGGATATAATCCATTTCGTAAATAACTTCTTTTTCTTTGATCCAATTGAGAGCCTTCACCAGAGATTTCTTATAATCTTTCAAATTTTGTTTAGCTTGGTTATAGGCTTCATCTCTGTCTCCCATTGCGATCGCAATGCCTATGGATGCATTATTTGTCCGTCCACAAGCATTTAACAAGTTAGAAAACTCATTTATGTCTTGTAAATCCGAACCTTCATTCTCTCCATTTAGCAAATATCTGTTTACTATTAGTTTATTGATGATTTCGTAAGGTTCAATATCACGCTTTAGGGAAATATATTCTATTATTGCGGAAGTTAGTTTTTGTTTTTCTTCCTGGTTTAAGTCCATTAAGGTTCTAACATTACCATCGGGATGCTTCATCAATATTCCTAATTGCTTTAAGAACTTCAAAGTTTTATTTACATCTCCACTCAATCCGGGTAAATTTATATCGGAAGAGTAAGCGATTGCCTCATTTAGTGGTTTAATAGGTGAAAAATTAATATCATCAACAATTTCAACTAAATCATTCTCCTTTGCCTCCTTTACAATTTCTGCATTTATACCTGTAAATGATTTATTCGGTCCTTGATTCTGGACATCTCCATTCGCTCCTATAAGGGCAATAACAGAAAGATCTGTATTATGTTTATTTAGGTGTTTCGCAAAAAGATAACACATCCCAGAACCAGAAACTTCTACACTCCCATCGAATCCGTAAAAGTAAGGATTACATTGCCATTTTTTTGTGTCCATATACACCTTTTTTATTGTATCTCGTTGTTCTTTATCAGACACACCATATGGGAGATGGTGGTCCAAGATGAGAAATGGGTTATCAATATTGTTCTTTAGGTCTTGATATTGCCCACTGCCAAAATCAGAAAATATGATGAAATTAAGCTTATCTTCACACTCTTTCC
Source organism: Promethearchaeota archaeon (assembly GCA_014730295.1). The sequence continues at coordinate 7,566 of WJIN01000285.1, forward strand.
TAATTTTTATTATTTCTTCTCGTTCTAATTGTTTTAATACAGTGATTTGAAAAGGTAAATCTTCTCTATATAACACCTTTCCCAAAATCGCTCCTGCGGATAATCCATCAGAATCAAGATGTGTATAGATATTCACGGGGCCGTTTAATTCTTCGATATTCTTAAGAAAATAATCTTTCAATGATTCTAAGTCTGAATTTAAGAGATTGTATTTTTCTGTAAAATCGTTCATTATCTCAATATAACTTTTTGAAGATTCTTAGTAAATCTTTTTATCTTAGGTTTAATAACCCTTCGCCAAATTTTAAAGTTTTAATTATTTTGCATATCAAAAACTAACCACATACGAAAGATTAAAAAGGTTTCAAATCTAAAAAATTATAAAAAGTAAAACAATGTGAGAAAAATGCATCACGTAAAAATTAATGAATTAGCTCGAGATATAGTTCACGAAATTATCAATAAAAAAGAAATCTATAAAGCCGAGGTTCATAAATTAGAGAATGGCGCAACAGTATTAGATATGAAAGATGCATCATGGGACGGGGGACGATTAGTTGGAGAGATCTGTATGGGGGGTTTAGGTACAGTTAGCTTCTCGAATTGCGATATAGAAGGTCATTATTTACCTGTGGTGAATGTATACACCTCCTACCCAATAATATCTTGTATGGCGTCACAATTAGCTGGATGGAACGTAAAACTGAAGAAAGAAGTAGAAAAAGATGGAGAAATTAAGAAAAAGAAGGTGTTCGAATCACTAGGGAGTGGTCCCGCACGTGCAAAGAGCAAAGTGGAAAAGAAATTATTCGAAGAAATTGACTATGAAGATGATTCAAGTTGTGCGGTAATTGTTTTTGAAACCGCTAAACTGCCAAATGAAGAGGTTATGGAGATTGTTGCCGATAAATGTGGTGTAGATGTGAGTGAAACTTATGCGGTTTGCGCCCCAACAGCATGTTTAACAGGATCTATCCAGGTAGCAGCGAGAATTGTGGAGACTGGAATTCATAAATTCCATGAAATAGACTTTCCGTTGGACATTATCCTTGATGGATTCGGTACAACCACCGTTGCCCCAATTGCGAAGGATGATTTTGCAGCAATGGGTAGAACTAATGATTCTTTAATTGCTGGAGGTTTCACCTACTATACAATCAAAGTCGAGAAAGAAAAAGAAGGGGAAATCTTTGATCTTGTCCAAAAAGCACCTGCAAATACTTCACCCAGCTATGGACAACCCTTTATGAAAGTATTCAAAGAAGTGGACTATAAATTTTATGACATCGACCCTGGACTTTTTGCCCCCGCTATTTATACGGTCACTAATGTAAAAACGGGTAACAGCATTAAAGCGGGCTTTAAAAATGATGAATTATTAAAAGAGTCTTATGGTTTAAGATAATTGTAAGCCTTAAAGTATCTATTTCTTTTTATTTTATTCAATTGTGTTTTTTTAGATAAATTTAACAAAAAGCTTTTGGTATCCCTTCATTCTAAATAATAATGGGAAGAAAGAAAAGGAAAAAAAGAGGATTTCCCGTTGGGGTTTTAGTTGGTTTTGATCATCAAACAATCCATATTTGGAAGATATTTAGTGAGTCGGTAAAAAAATATAAAGCAATACCTCTAAAACGAAAATGGAAAAATGCTACTGAGAAAGATTACTATCATTATTTTGAAGATTTAGTAAATATATTAAGACCTATTATTGATGAGGGGCTATGTAGCATTCTCCTTCTTGTTCCAAAATCAGAAAAATGGGCGGAAGCCTTTCTATCCCATATCGAGAAACACTACCACTGGTTGTTAAACTCACGGGGAAATAAACGTGCATTTTTTAGTCAAATCATTGGAAATGCCAAGACTAGCAATTCGATCTGGTATTTACTTGAAAAGGAGAAAAATAAAAAGCATCTAGAAAATCTTATTGCCCAAGAGGGGTATTTCTTAATTAAACAACTAGAGAAAACCATAAATATGCAAAATCCTTCGTTTCAAGTATTTTATGGATTAGAAGAGGTTGAAAATCGAGTGTATAAAGGAGGAAAAAAAGACGATTCCGTATCTGATGATATTGATTATCTTCTCTTGACAGATACATTTCTAGAGAATCATCCCCAAAAAAATCGAATCTATAGATTAAAACAGATTGCAAAAAATAAGGGTATACTTACGAAGGTTATTCCAGAAGAATGTTCTGCAGGTGAACGGATTAGTCAATTTGGTGGCTTATTATGTTTTAAAGCTGTAAAATATTAGACTTTGTTAAAAAGTAGCAAAAAAGAGATTATTATAGAGAGATTTTATATATTCGTTAATTCCTCTTGATATTTTATTACTTCCGCGTTCGAGATGTCTCTATCAAATTTAATCTCTTTTTGAATTCCTAAATACGCACATGCTAATTTGGCGGCCGCTGCGATTTCCGCTTTTTTCAAGGTTATCGAATATTCATCTCCAGGGTAATCCTCTCCACTAAAGGAGGGTTTTTGGAATTTTTTCTCTTGGATTTGAAATGTTCGCTCCGATTTCATTTTATGCAATAGTGAGGCCATTTTATCAGCGACTATAAATGCCAGATTATTCTTGGTGACTAATCGAGTGATGTTATTTACATCAAAATAATTCAAACTTTCAAATTTTGCTCTGAGATAACTTTTTAAATTCTCAGAATCTCGTTCACATTCGATTTCTGTCCAGTCGTGTATTGCCAATCTTCTTCTAAAGAAGATAAGCTCCCAATCGATCTCCAACTCTTTTAAGAGCTCAAGCAATTTATCATCATTCGGAATTTTCGATTCTATAATGAGGAAAAGTTGTAGTCCATAATATTTATGTTCCTGTTGGAGAAAAAATCCTCGCTGTTGCATGGAAGCGAGTATTTTAAGCTTTATAGAATATATATTATCGGATAAGTTCTTCTTCCCGCAGTTGAGATATATTACATTTCCCTCTTCATTAATATAATTACAATCAAGGAATCCCAAGATGCTCTCTTGATTTTCTTCAATAAAACTCATTAGTCCAGTGAGCGTAGGCTTAACATCAAACTTGATCAGATCCGTCTCATCAATCGTTACATAATCTGTTTTGCTTCCGCCAATCGATAATTTTATGGTATTCAATTGAAGATCTTTTGATTCTCCAAATACCTCTTTTATAGCGTCATTAATTGGAAAGATTTCTTCTTCTAAGATTTTAATGTCTGCCATAGAACTCTCATAGGGATCTGGATCATTTAGCATTTTATTTAAAACAGGTGCTTCAGAGGCATCCACCTCAATATCATAATCCTTTGCTAGATCTCTGCGTACGATACAATAAGAGCGATTCTTTTTATTATACATTGAGAGCGAGGTATTCGCATCTATAACAGCTCTAAATTTCTCGTCCTTTTTGCTATCTCGTTCAGAACGGGTTCGTCTCCTCATCTATTTTATTCTCATTAATTTTATTTTTTATTCTCTATATTAAATAAAATACTATGATTTTATATTCTTATCTGAAATAAAACATACAAAAAATTATCATTCTGTTATATTAATTATTAGTGAGTTTAGGATTTCTTATTTATAAAATAAGATATTATTCTAATTCATCTTCCAAAAAATAATTACCATCTTTTTTAATATAGGTCATTTCGCTTCCAAAATTATTAATTACTCTATATTTATTGTTGTTTTCTTCCACTACTTCAATAGAATAAGGTAAACGTCTTTCTCTCACAATTTCTTTGGCGATCCTTCGCTTTTCTTCGGGTTCCATATTTATTAAAATCTTTTTTTCAAAAAAAAATTTACCCTCATATAACTTATTAAAATATTTGAGCTATGAAGTTATTATCATGTGTTAATAATTTGTTATATAATAATAAAATAATACTAAAATAACGCTAGGATAAATTGGGGGTATATCCTCATTAGGTTTCCGAGGAGTTTTTTAGAATTATTAATTTTCAACTCTTTTTTTAATAAGATGCGAAACTATTTAATCAAATGGATGATTAAATAAAATTAGGTCTTATAAATTACTTTGTGGGATTCTGATTATGGTAAGAGATAGGCTGCAAATAGGTATGTTCAGTGCTATGTATAGCCAAATGAACGGGTCTGCGCATGCTGTAAGGTTCTTGAGTGAAGCTTTAGCAGAGCTTGGACATGATGTCCATGTATTCGCACCACGTATAGAAAATGGAGAGGATAAACCCGATCATATCCATTATCATGATTTAGGTGGGGCCCGCGTGGCAAAGAAAACTGGATTTGTACTAAGTGTACCCTTACATAAGATTTTTAATTGTGATTACAGCGATTTAGATATTGCCCATATCCAAACCCACGCGTCTATTGGCGCATTAGGTATCAACTGGTCTAAAATGTTAGGATTACCGATGGTTGGTTCCCATCATAGTCCAATGACATTTTATGCCGCCCAATACGTACCGATAATCGGCAGAATTTTATCTAAAAATGATCTTATATGGAGATATGAACGTTTAGTTATGGAAAAGTATGATCTCTGTCATGTTCCCACAAAAACTAAGAAAGAACTCCTTATGAATTATAGATTTAAAGAACCTATTGTAGCGCTTAGTAATGGAATACGGGATTATTATTTTAAAGAGATGAAGGAAAATGGAATTCGGGAAAAATATGGAATTGATGGCAAAAAAGTCCTACTCTACGCATCTCGCTTATCACCAGAAAAACATCCAATTCAAGTTATCAAAACTTTTTCAAAGATCCATAAACGTATTCCGGACTCACATCTGCTTCTTGTGGGTAGTGAAGGCCCATCTACGGAAAAAGTTCAAAAAATTGTAAACAAAAGAAAATATCGAAATTACGTGTCTTATGCTGGCAGAGTACCTTTCAACGACCTTTTAAGATTATATAATGCTGCAGATGTTACATGCCTATGGTCGTGGGTTGAAGCTGAAGGATTAGTACTTTTAGAAGCAATGGCGCAGGGTACACCAAATGTCGGTGCAAATGGCAGTGGAATTGCAAACGTGATAAGACATGGAAAAACAGGTTATTTGGCGAATAATCTTAAAGAATTTGAAGACTACGTTGTAAAAATACTCGATGATGATGATCTTAGAGCTCAAATGGGAAAGAATGCAAAAGAAGTAGCAGAAGAACACAGAATTGAAAAAGTAGCTCAAAATTGGGTACAATTGTATAACTTTACGAAAGATGAACTATTTCCATTACGATATTATAGAAAGGAACGAAGGAAGCGAGTAGAACTAACAAAGAATTTTATAAAAGATCTTCCCAACGTCTATTTCTAAATATTTAAAAATTATATTGTTGCTTCACTATATGTAATCTACTCCTACATTCATTACATAAAAAAATAGATTTACTGTCTATCTTTTCAATATTGTTAGAATAACTCATCACACATAAATCATTTTCGCAATGTTCTATTCCTAAGATTAAATGCCCGATCTCATGAATAATTTCTTTATTTAATCGTTCTTCAAATAGTTTCTCATTATTGGCTCGGTCATAAAAGGTTTCCTTTAATTTAAGCGTTGAAACAATACAAGACTGATGAGGAACATGGGCTTCTCCTATTAAAAAGATGATATTATTATTGCTTGATGAATAAAGGGGTAGATCTGTAATCGCGATTATTTGATCTAAATTATATTGTTCTTTTTTACTTATAATTAGTTGATGGAATTTATTTGTTGGATGTAAACTTAGAAGTTCTGAGGATTCTTCGATATCTTTTAATTCTTTCATAATCCCTTTTGAAAACACCTCAGTAGAAAAATCATAGGAACCAAGATGGTGAACATGAAAGAAAAAGGAGGGATAGATTTTCTCTAAGTTATAGAGGATATTTTCAAATAAATTGGTGTCATTTCCAAATTCTCCCACGAAAATAACTCCTAAATGACTTGGAAACGAGATTGGATTTACAGATTTATCTAGTTTAAAATCTTGTGTGGAAGAGATACCAATTTTATAGATATAGCGCTTAAAATCGCTAAGTTTTTTTTTAAATCTCGATTTCTGTCGTGAGAGTTTTTTCTGATATCTACGAATTTTTCTCTGATATTTTCGATAACGACTCATGGAGGCATCTTTGAATTAAGCCAAATTTCTATTCTAATAAAAAGAATTTCGATATTTAGATTTAATGCTTTATAAAAATTTAATTTATTAAATAGATTTCTTTTATCAAGATAAAGTAAACCATATCTAATTATTACTTATTCTTGATTTCTTATGTCAGAAGATGAACATGATGAAGAAACCATAAATCCGCGCTCAGAACAAGATCAGACTAGTCAGGAAAGATCGGGTGAAAAAGAGGTTATTGAAAAAGATACGATTCCTCATTTTTTTCCAACATACCGAATCAAAAGAAGTTTTTACCCTATCCCAATAATTCTTGCGGTGCTATGTGCGGGAATTCTCGCATACTTCTCAATTTTAGCAGGAATTAATATAGACGGGGGTTACTTTTCAGAAGCGGAAGGAGGGGCTCTTGCAGGACTTTTGAATGGTATCATCTTTACCACGATGGCTGTCGGTTCTGCGTTTGTTATGATTTACTTTGTTAAGAAAAAAGGAATTGGGATATTAAAATATGTGTTCGGATTCAGTATTGGTTTTATTACCTTTTTTCAAACTTGGTTTTTTGCAGAGATTATCATGTTGGTGATTTTTAACCTATTTCCATATACCGAGAATCTTCAACTAATCTATAATATCTCGGATTATGCCATTTTAGTTCCTTCAATTGCGGTTTTAAGCATTCTTCTTTTATATAAATATTTCACCACAGAAAAGATACGAGTAAAAAACTTTATCATATTATATGTGAGTTTTTTAACTGGAGCAATTTTGGGTGTAATAATGCCCCTTTGGACAACATTAACCATATTAATTGGAATCTCCTTATGGGATCTGTTTGCAGTTCTCTATAAGAAGGGTCCAATTAAACAAATGATTGATCTTGCTTCAGAGGACCAAGAAATGGATGAAGATTTGAGGGAAAAAATCGAAAATGGAGAAGTGGAATATGATACTTCTAAATTAGAGATAGGGATAGGCGATTTAGCATTTTATAGCATGCTAACTTCTGCTGCTCTGATAATTACAAGTAATATTATTATAATGATTCTTGTAGCAATCGCAATTATTATTGGAACGGGTATAACCATACAAGGCCTTAAAAGAAATAAAATCTTGCCCGGATTACCGATCTCCATATTCCTAGGAATCGCTACCATGCTCATTTCATGGGGTATTTGGATTTTTCTCGTCTAACTTCTTATTCTCTCCTATGTACTGGAAATATTTATATGGTTTTGATAATAGAATCTAAATTAAGTATTGAGAATAGGAGCTCTTATATGAACGAAAATTTAATTGTCGAAAATGTAACAATCGTCGGTGTAGGCACCATGGGTCAGGAAATTGCTCAAGTGGCCCTAATGGGTGGATTTCAGGTAACTCTCTATGATATTAGTGAAGAAAGTTTGATAAAAGCCGAATCCTTTATTCAAAAGAATCTAACAAAACTCGAAGAAAAAGGAAAATTGCATGCTAACACAACTGTTCGAGATTTGCTCGCAAACTTAAAGAAAGAAACACGTCTTGAAGATGCTGTAAAGGAGGCGGATATGGTTATTGAAGCGATACCCGAAGTAATGGAATTAAAACAAGATCTTTTTCGAAAACTAGGAGATTTAACCCTAGAGCACACCATCCTTGCGTCAAATACTTCAAATATGAAAATAACCGAAATTGCTAAGAAGTCAAATAAGGCAGACAGAATTGTGGGTATTCATTTTTTTACCCCAATTGTGATTTTACCCGCAATTGAAGTGATAAAGGGAGAACAGACATCAGATAAAACTATGAAAATCGCAAAAAAGTTTGCTGAAAGCCTCCCATGTCTTAGAGGTAGAAGGAAAATTATTTCAATCCAGAAAGAGACTCCGGGATTTATTGTTAACCGTCTTACCGGAACTAGCCTAGCTTATGTCATGTGGTTAGCGGAACAGGCCCTTGAAGAAAATATCCCCTTTGAACAGATTGATGCTGATGCAATTGCAATGCAAGGAGGGGGCCTCGGTCCATTAGCAAAATTGGATGTATTGGGGCTTGATGTGATCCTCCACAGTTTTAACTATTACGCTGAGACTCTTTCGAAGCAGCTGACAGCTCCTGATTTTCTAAAAGAATTGATTAAAAAGGGAAAATTGGGCAAAAAAACTGGAGAAGGGTTCTATGAATGGACGGAAGATGGTCAACCAGAGGCAGATTTTTCAAAAAAAGCTAATATGTTTAATCCAGAAATCTATATGGCTATCCAATTAAATGAAGGATGTCGGCTATTAGAAGAGGGTGTAGTTGAAGGATATAAAGAAGTGGATGAGGCTATTGTGGCAGCAATGAATATGCCAGGACCGTTCAGCGCGGGAAAGCGAAATTATAAAAAATGGGTTACGCTGTTGGAAGATTTCGCGAAAAAATCGGAAATGACATATTTTCGACCGTGCGAACTGCTTAAATCGGGGAAATTTCTTGAAATGAAAAGGTAAACAAAAAATCCCAATTCATCTTTAATTAAAAACTGAGTTTAAATATAAGAGATTATTTATCTTATATGTATTGATTCTTTTCAGTTAGTTTATTTTAAGGTGGTTTCTTATATCCTCCAAAAATAAGAATGATTCACTTACACCGGGTGCTTTAAAAATTATTGATTTTCTAAATCAAGAATTAGAAGTGAATAAACCCGTTGATATCCATGAAATCGTGGACCACACAGACCTTTCATGGACTTATATAAAAAAAATCCTCGAGCAATTTAGAGAAGAACAATATGTGGGATTTCACTTTGAAAAATTGGGTAATAGTTGGATCATCTGGAAGGATAGAGAACACGTACTCAAGCAACCACGAAATACATGTGGCAGATTTTTAGATGAGTAAAAAAATTTTTTACCCCCGAACAAAATATAAAAAAAGAACGCTACTTGTACATGAAAGATTGTTATAATATATCTTGTTTTAATTCCTCAATGATCTTTATTATTTTCCAGAGTTTAATAAAATGTTTTATTCCTAATGATATTAGGATTATTGATGCTCCAATGAATACGCCTCCTATTATTCCAAGGCTCAAATTATTGAGATTTATTGTATTTTTATGATATAAGATACCGATAATAAACCATATTATCCCTAATAATATCTCTCCTACCACACTCTTTCTCAAATTAGATAGTTTTTTCTCGAATTCTTCAATTAGTTTCATAAAATAATTTCTCTCTATTAGAAATATAATACAGGTTAGTGGATCTATCTATGTGGATATTAAAAATCGTTTCCATATTTTCTGTATCTTTGCTTACTTTCAATATTAATTCGTGGAATAAATTGCATTCAATTTTTCACGAAAACAAATAATAGAATAAGAAAAAGGAAAAATTAAAAAAAGAATACCTTAGAAATATTACCAATATTTCTTGATACTATAAAAGAATCAAAAATTTCATAGTTGGAAAAAAATTTTTTATAGATTCTTTTCTACATCTTTTACACGACTCCTAAGAGTGACTTCGGTGATGCCTGCGATTTCGGAAATTTCTGCTTGGGTTTTGCGGTCGTCTGTAGGTTTTGCGGCCATGTAAAGTACAGAAGCAGCAAATCCTTTAGGGTCTTTCCCTATTCGATTCATGCCTCCTTTAGTCGATTTCTGAAGCAGAGTCAATGCCTCCTTCTGGGTATTCAACGATATACCTAAATCGTTCCCAAATCTGAAGATTAATTGTTCCGCAGTTACCGGCCGATATTTCAAATTTAAATCCGGTAAGATTTCCTTAATAATCATCCCTAAGGAACGAATGATCGTATGCCGAGAGGTCATTGAAGCATCAGATACTTCTTCAAGCAATCGTGGAAATTCGTGTACTCGAATTGCTGCATATAAAGCAGCACCAATGAATCCATCAATTGATCGACCCATAGTAAGTTTTCGCTTTGCTACTTCGGCATAGATTCTCCATGCGGTTTCTTCAATATATTCTGGAATATTTAATTTGGATACAAGCATCTTTAATTTGGGCTTTGCTTCCCAGAAGTTTCGCTCGATGCTTGAAACTAATGATTGTTGAATCTTGGATAATCGTGAAAATAATGTTTTTTCTTTCGCACCCATTCGGTTTCCCTTCGAATCAACCTTATCATTTGGCAAGATTGTTCGCGGTCCGAAACCTCTCCATCGAGGCTCTGTACGTCGTCGCTTCTCAACCTCCTCTGCAGTATATGCACGTCGCTCATTTCCTACAATGTCTCGACCTGAGACCATCCCACAATTAATACATACAGCATTTCCGTCTCGAGATTCGATACATGGGTTTTCACAGCAATTAACCTCACCATGATCGTCCTCGCACCGGTCTCTTTTGAGTCGTTTTCTATAGTCCATAGACATATTATTCTACCAATTTTTCTTGTTATTTTTAATATATATCAAACATATCTTTTAAACCATTTGAAAGAGATGAGGGAATCTCAAAAAATTACCAATTTTTAAAACCCCGAATCCCTCAAATTTGTCATGTTTGCATGGTATATTTCTTATTATATACCAATTAAACTCAATATATTATTGAACATGATCGTATTTATTTCTTACGCTTTTAGAATATAAAAGCTTTACGGTTTTTAGATAATTGAGGGGAATCCGTTCCCACATTTTTATCAAGGTAATCACAGCTTAAATTTCCCATGATTTTTTTTAATATGCTGATACTTTTAAAAAATGAATTTAATTAAGATAAGTTTTCAGAGTGTGATTTTTCACACTCATTTTCGCAATTTTAATAACGAATTTTTAATTTCACTATTCAAGATATACTAACTCAAAAATGTGAAATTATGAAAGTAGAAAAGTCAAGTCAAGATCTTGAAAGCGAAGTTATATTTGCTGGGTTGTGTATTCACTGTGGAAGTTGTAATGCATTCTGCCCGCATATGGCGTTCAATGAAGAGACGGGACAAGCATATGTAGTAGATGAATGCGCTGAAACGGTGGGACTATGCTATAATGCATGCCCTCGCTCCTTCTTACCGGTGAGTGAAATTGAGAAACGATTTTTCGGAGAAACTCGAGTTGATTTGGGAGTAGGTGTCTACAAGGACATCATCCAAGTAAAGTCCGCGAATAAGAATGAGATCTTGTTTAATCTCGTTCAAGCCGCGTTTGATGAAGGTGTGGTGGAGCATATGGTATTGGGTGAGCAAAAAAGCAAGAAACCTCCAGTCGCCTTCCCTATAGTAGTGGACAGCGCTAAGGATGCGAAAGATTATATCCCTTCCAGCACGATGGAAAATGCGGGGCCGTTGATTACTGGGATCGGACAAGCTTACTTAGATAAGAAAAAGAATGTAGGAATTATCGCGAATCCATGCCACCTTCAAGGATTAGCAAAGCTTCTTACCAACGATTTCAATACGGGCGCCCGAGAAACCGTCTCGCTTAAGATCGCATATGCGTGTTCTTCAGGTGGGATGGCAGGATGCCGTTATTGTACTGATTTCTCTGGAGAATTTTCAGATGTCTCATACTCTCCGTGGGGTGCTCCAAAAGGAGAAGCTCTGCTCATCATTAGAACTGAATTAGGACAGAAGGTTGTTGATGCCGCTGTAAAAAGTAAATTACTTGAAGTAACCGAAAAGAATCCAGATCTGAGCGAGATGAAGAAATTCTTGAACAAGAAGCGCAAGAAAAATTTCAAGACGCTCATTGGAGATTCTATCATCGCAGCAAAATACCTGGAGCTAAACCTAGAAGAACTGGAAGAGCTCCTTGGGGAATAAACCGTTTTTATTTGTTCATTCTCCTTACTTTATTTTTTTAATCTCTTTTATAATTTTTTCCTTGTTCATTTAATATTGAGAGCTATTAATGCAATAAATTTCATAGAATTAGTTTAATAACTCACGATATAAACTAAAGCGGAATTTCTTGTTTATCAATTATTCTATGAGTCAAATTTTCAAAAACTTCTTGTATATTATATCCTGTTTTTGAGGAAGTTTCGAAAAAGAGGTCAATGTCGTATTCTTCTTGAAATTCTTTCGCATCTTCTCGGCTGACGACGCGCTTTTCATCGGCGAGATCTTGTTTACAACCCACTAAAATAAATACGGGATTTGAATGTTCATCAACAATATTATACCATTCTTTTAAATTATTGAAGGTGGATCGACGTGCGATATCATAACAGAGGAGAACGCCTTTCGCTCCTCGGGAATAATTAGGTAAGAAAAATCGGAATCGTTTTTCACCCGCAAAGTCCCATAATTGAAGTATAATCTTTTTATTCTTGATCTTAATTGAGTGAGTGGCTAAATCTGTACCGATGGTAATTTTTTGTTCGATATATTTTCCCGTTAGTAAGCGCTTAACCATTGTAGTTTTTCCAACACCTCCATCCCCAACAATACATATTTTGAATAAAAGCTTTCTCGAAGGGACTGTTTCTCTTGGCTCCTCACCATTCATATTAGAAGAACTCACTTAAATTTGCTTGTTGCTATTTAACTATTTATATAAAAAATGATATAAAAATTTTTTTAGCTATATTGCTAAAATGGCAAAATTCTGTGTTTTTCTACACTAACAATAAAAAACTATAATAAGATAAATCTATTCTAAATTTGACTTTTTTAGAAGTTTTTCATTAAGCATTTTTAATTGTTCTAAAACGACTAAACGCAAATATTTTGGGACTTTATCCAGAAGTTCAAATAATTCATCGGGTTTTATTTGGTTGATATTTCTATATATCAAATAAAGCAGCAACACGGTGATAAGAGGTGAAGCAATCAATATCAAGAATACGAAATAGTGTAAATAGAGAGGAGGTGAACCTTCGAGGCCAGAACCAGGGAGATCATAGCTAAAGCCCGGCATCCCTCCAAAATATGTAAACAAGGTCAATATGAGATTTAGAAACGTGAGAGCAAGGAAAGAATATAAGCTAACATATGTAATATGTTTGAAAAAGTTGATCTCCAAGAATTCTATTAAGTTGTCATAGACCTCGACTTTTCGGGTTAATTCATCACTTTTTTTCTCAATTTCGATTTTTATTTGACAATACTTCCAAATATCAATAAAAATCCAGAAAAAGGTAAAATTGTAGATGAATATATAGAGAATGACAAAAAAAACACTGTAGTTATCAATTAATTGAGGGTGATATAAAGATTCTGCTCCGATCCAAAACAAAAGAATTTGCAAGAGCAAGGCTGAGAATATAAATCGATTCGCATGTTTTCTTTCTGACCCTAATGGACTATAAGAGACGGGACTATCTTGAAATTTGGTGCGCCATTTATTTTCATCCACCAGCCTAAAAAAAACCCCAACTAGAAATGTTATCAGCGGAAATAACAGCAACATAAGATTATTCCATTCTTGCGAAATTGTAAATAGAAATAAATTTACGAATAAGATTAAATCTCTTATTGCACGTTCAGAAAATATTTGTCTTATTGATAAGTATGGGGCGAATCCTTCTTGGTTATTCATATTATATACACGTTCTTATAAAGGGATACAAATTTATATTTACTCTATTGAAATATTTATCGAAAATAAAGATAATTTTCCTATAAATAAATCTTCCTATAAAAGCTAAAAAACTGGAGAAGGTTAATAAATAAGTTTTAAACAACCAGATAATTATTAAATTATATAATTTTAGTTTAGAATAACATATTGGGTGTAGAAATATACAATATCCTCACTTTTTTCCTTACGACCAATACAGAGTATCGCAAGAGAATATAATCAAACAAATAGAAAACAGTGCCCAACGAAAGAAAAATATTTTACTTCTGGCACCAAACGGTACGGGTAAAACCGTCATCGGATTAAGCGCTCTCCTTCCAATAGCAGTAGAAAAAGATCTCAAAATCCTGTATCTCTGTAGGACCCATTCTCAGAATTCGCGCGTTATTAAAGAATTGATTAAAATTTCAAATCATATCGCACAATCTCACGATTCTGTGAAAGTGAATGGATTATCTATCAGAGGAAGGAATGAAATGTGCTTAAATGAAACCATTCTTGAATTAAAAGCAGATCCACGAGAGTCGATGTCTGTATGTAGCGACTTACGCAAAAATCGGAATTGCAAATATTTTATAAATCTCCTGAAAAAACGAGAAAACGTGGATAATCCTGTACTCATCTCTCCTGAAATATTTAATCAGCCTTTTGATGCTGATGTCTTATTGGAATTGTGTAAAGAAAAAAATCTTTGTCCTTATTTCTTAAGCAAATTCCTACTTACGGAAATGAAGGTTGTTATCTGTAATTATCAATGGATATTTAATCCATTTATCCGACGGTCATTCTTGAAATTTATTGGAAAAGAGTTGGAACAATGCATTTTGGTATTAGATGAATGCCATAATGTAGTCGATGTAGCCACGGATGTGAACTCCCTCACTATTACCCCTTATTCATTACGTTTATGTCTTAGAGATTTAGAGAGTTATCGCTCACCTACAGAAATGCAACGATTTGTTAATATCCTTCTTAATCATTTAGAAAATAAGAAAAACACTATGAATGTAGATGAAAAAGCAATAGAACCTGAAGGAGTCTTAAATAGAATAATTAAAAAAATGGGATTACCTGATTTAACCAGATTTAACAATTTTCTAACCGATTTATACGATTTTAGTACTCAAATTCATGAAGAAAAATTAGCTAGTGGCGAGATTTCCAGGGACTATATTGGAAGTCTAGCGGATTTTTGGTTAAAATGGATCAGAACCTATACTCAAGATAGCTATTTTTTCTCTTATAATCTTTCACGAAGGAAGGATAAAAAAAATATCTCTATGGAAATTGTAGCATTAGATCCGCGGGAGATTACCGTTCCAATCTTAAAATCATGCTACTCAAGCCTCCATCTGTCTGGGACAGTCAATCCATATGTTTATAGCAATCTTCTAGGTCTTAGTCAAAGTGGGAAATCATATAAAGCGATAATTGCCAAATCTCCATTTGACAAGAAAAATGTAAAAGCACTTATCATCGAGGGAATAGATACGAGAAGAGAAAGTAGAACCGCAATAATGTACAAAAAAATTATAGAACGAATTGATGAGATCCTATATTGTACTCCCGCAAATGTGGGAATCTTCTGTGCCTCTTACAAAGTATTGGACGCTCTAGTTAAGAATAATATAGAGGCAGTTATCCGTAAAAATAATAAGACGTTATTTATCGAGGAACCCGGATTATCAGCCACTCAGAATTCCTATATGGTCAAAGATTTCAAATCGATGGCAGAGAGTACTGATAGAGGTGGAGTATTATTGGGCGTATGTGGAGGAAGAAATTCGGAAGGTGAAGACTATCCTGGAAAAACGATGAATAGTGTCATTATTGTGGGCTTACCTTATCACCTTCCAACCCCGCGAATCAATGCTAAGATTGAATATTATGATGAAGTATTTGACAAACAAGGGTGGAACTTTGCCTATTTGTATCCCGCTATGCAACGGGCTAACCAAGCCTCTGGCAGACCAATCCGAAAAGTCACAGATAAAGGAGCAATAATTTTTATGGATTCTCGATTTAAACAAAAATTTCAGTGGATTGCAGATTGGGTGAAAAAAGTAATTGAAATTATCCCTGATAAACCAAATGCGATTACTCAAAACTTGTACCCTTTCTGGAATAAGTGAGTCTAAATTTTCTTAATTGGTGCGTATCCTGTATAAATGGATAAATTCACAATAAATTTCTAAATATTAATATAATTATATGTTTAATTCAATACTTAGTATAACAAAATTAACTAAGAAAAGATGTGAATGATTTTGAGTAATGAAGCTATTATTATTGAAGAGAATGAGGATAAAACTATAACGACCGTTACATTAAATCGTTTGGATAAGAAAAACGCGATGAATTACGATATTATGACGGGTCTCCAAGACGCAATCGATAAAATCGAGCGAACAAAAACTCGAGTTGTCATTATTACGGGGGGAAATGAACTCTTTAGCTCTGGAATTGATTTAAATTTTCTGACCGGGGGCGGGAATGCTCCAGAAGGAGTACTTCCGGACCTAAAAGTACCGAGAAATTTTCGATATTTCGCCAATACCTGGATTCATCCAATTTTTACCAAGATAGAAAAAATGGAAAAACCTGTGATCGCTCGAATTAATGGTGTCTGTTTTGGTATGGCGTTTGAATTAGCTTTAGCATGTGATTTTCGATTTTGTACAGAATCCGCTCTATTCAGTATGCTTGAAACAAAGATAGGGATGAATCCTGATGTGGGTGGCACGATTAGAACAGTAAGAATTTGCGGAATACAAAGTGCAAAAGATATCATCCTTACGGGGAGGAGATTCGATGGAAATGAAGCTTATCGCTTGGGTGTCGTGAATCATGTCGCAAAAGATATAAATGAATTAGATTCGATCATTAGCGATTATAGCGAGGAATTGATTGATAGCGGGCCACTTGCTGTTGGTCTGGCAAAAAAACTCATAGATGATTGTTATGGAAAGGATATCGCATTAGGCTTAGAGCTTGAGACACTTGTCAGCTCGCAATTACTCCAAACAAAGGATGCGACTGCTGGGGCCATGGTGAGAATGATGAAACAGAAACCAAAATGGAAGTGGAAATAATCCGCAGTACTTATTACTTTTTCTTTTTTTCGCTATTAACTGTTATTATGTTTGAATTTTATGCTGATAATCAGGGCTGATAATAATGGAAAGGAAATTAGCGGGATCATAGCGAAATAATAATCGGGATTTATAGCTAGCATTCCGCTGAGAAACATTCCCCCTAAAAAACTTCCAAGGTAAAAGCTTGAATTTGCAATTCCGATATATTGTCCTTTATTCTCTGGAGTGGTGTTTTGTGCGATATAAAAATGCGTCGCAGACCAAAACATTGAATAGCTAAAGGATACAAGAATTTGAAAGAAAAAATAGGTAAAAAAATCAACGGAGATTATATAGCCTAAAACAACAACCCCGCTTAGAATATACCCGAGGATCATAATTATTTTTTCATTTTTCTGAGAAATTATTCTGCCCATTAGGATCATCAGAAAGAATTGTATAAGTGGATTTATTCCGATCAAAAATCCGATTTCTGAATCTGTGGATAAATGCAATGCCATAATAATCGTCAAAATTGACATAATTGGGCGAATTCCAAAATTCCTAAAAAATAGACCATAATAAATTGCGGGATTAACTGGAATATCAATGTCATCGGAAAAAAGATGCACTTTTTTAGATTGTTGCTGATGTAAATCAAACTCATTCAATATAAGAGCTCTGTCTTCTTTTAAAAATATAACTAAACTCAAAAGGAGAACAGATATAATTAAAAGAAATATGAATAAATTTCCAATTCCATAAAAATCCAAAAATATCCCGCATAATTGCGCCCCGAAAAACCAACCTAACACAACCATCGAATTATAATATGAAATATAGGTTTGATTATTGAAAACAACTTCTTGAAAGAGAATAAAACTTAATCCTAAGAGAGAACTACAAAAACCATATAAAACAACCAGAAAGGTGATTAATATTAGGTTTTTGATGAAGATAAACAGAATAAAAACTAATGGAATACTTAGAGCCCCAAGAAGTATAAATTGTCTACGATTCTGATATTTGTCAGACAGTCTTCCCAGAATTGGGGGAAAAACGAATGAAGATAAGGGGAATAAAGAGACTACAACCTGAATTAAAATTTCACTAGTTCCAAGAGACTGAAGATATCTTCCCAAATAAGAATAAATTGCCATTCCTATACTATTAAAAACAAGGACAATCCCCAGAATAAGGTACGTAAGTTTCTTCGAATAAACCAAGGGTACATCTCAACTATTATTGATTTTTATAAATTTGTTTTATGTGTTCATAAAGATTTCCTAATTTCTCGACAACCTGTTTCCATCGGAAATTCTCGTCCACTCTTTTATAACAATTCTCTCTTATTTTATTATATATTTGTGGATTATTTTTAACAATCTGTTTGATCTTCTCATCAGATATTATTTCGAGGCCATTTAGATGAGGCACTTCTTTATCTTTTGATTTTCTATTAATAATAGAAAGTTGCAGCATATCGACAATTGTCTTAATTAATTGATCCTCCTCATCCTTATCAATAAGAAGACCTGTTCCCTTATCGGGATTATTTCTAATATCGATCACAGTTTCTTGTAATCCTCCAACTTTTGTGGCTATAATAGGGAGCTTTGAAGCCATTGCTTCTAATGCTATAATCCCAAAAGGCTCCCAACGGGATACCGCGCAATATAAATCAGCGCTTAGGTGTGCCAAATCAAAAATATCTGCAGCAACTCCGAAAATAATTCTCAAGTTTTCTGGATACTTTTTGACATATTTAGCATATTCCTTAATTTCCTTAATACTATATTCTGTGGGTAAGATGAGAAATAAAAATTTTGCATTCGGGATTTTTTTTATGATCTCTGGAATAGATTTCAAGATGAGACCAAATCCTTTCTGCTTTGATAAACGCCCCGTCATTAATGCAAGGGGTCCAGAATTTTCGAAGGCTTTAATTCTTCCGTTTTTAATGAAGGGGTTTCCATTTGAAATTTGGTTAATCGTCGCAAGAATTTTTTCAGAATTAATCAAGGGGCTTTGATCGAGATTTCCTATTTTATGGGTAAGCAAAAACCTTTTCATTTGCTCTCGAGTAATCTCTTTTCCATGAGCAATATCAAGAAACTCCATTATGTCTTTTCCAAGTTTATCCAAAACTTTGCTTTTCATTTCATAATAATCCCAATCACAACCATTCCACACAAATTCTGATTTGAAATCGATTAATTCTTTACCTAGATTTGGTATGATATCTGATTTAAGATAAGATTTACTAACAGAAAGTACTAAATCACTAATAATGGCACCTATTTGCTCCATTGTTGGTGGTTTTTCTGGCTTTTTGGATTGTGTTGTCTGGCATAATTCAAAAATTTCTTCGATATCCGTCAACTTAAATCCCTCTTCAAACCTAATTTTTATTGGTGTGTTATCGATTCCGCAGCTTTTAATGAAATCTAATTCGTATCGTGGCCATGTAAGCAAATGAATAGTAATAATAGAGGGAATATCTATATTGATTCTGAATAATTCTTGTTTTATTGATATGAAGGGAATAACAGCATGATAATCATGAAGATGAATAATTTCTGGGAGTTGATCTGTATTTTTGTCTATTAATATTTGTAAATAACACCTCATTCCCATACTATATAGAGCCAATTTTGTCTCAAAGGTCTCGGGATTGTATACACTTCTATCATCAAGATATTGAGACGTGAATTCATTCTCTCCTTTAAGTAATATGATCTCAACGCCATTCAGATTAAATTGATAAAATCCGATATCATAAAATCCTTCAATAATCTTAACCTCCTCGTTGCCCTTGAGTCGTAATTCTCCAACACATTCAATGGGAATTCTATTTACTTCGTGTTCTTCTTGAATACGCGCTAATTGCCCATGAGAAGGGATAAAGACGCGAAAATCATATTTATTCTTCAGATTTACGGCTTGATTGGCGGGAACCTCACCTAATCCTCCCACTTTTGCAATACCTTTGTATTCAAATGTTAAAATCCAAACCTTATCTCTTTGATTTGTCAAAATAAATCAGTTTAATTAATTTATCATATCCCTTTAATCTATTCTATAGGGGTAAATATTTAATACTATTTTAACCCGAGTTTTTACAAATATAATTCTATTAAACAGATATTAAGCCCTCAAAATCCGCCTCTAATAAAGGACTTAGCGGATAAACTCCTTCTAAAATATATATTACGATGGATGTTTTCTTAATCAATAATCATTCTTTCTTAATATTCGCATGAAAATTATGTATGCAGAGTCTGAGAAAATGGTGTAGAAATTATCCAATAAAAGAGGAAAGAAAATTATAAAAAAATTTTATTAATAATTTTAATTATGAATCTAGATTTTAATAACATATTAAATTATCCAAACAAAGGTAAAAAATTTGAATTCGTGGAAAAATAAAATACCTACACCTGCGCTCGTGCTCGACTATGATACTATGGAAAAAAATATGCAATATGTAACGAAAATTGCAAAAGAAGCCGGAGTGAATTTACGACAACACGTAAAGACCCCAAAAATCCCATTAGTTGCACATATTCAGAAAAGAATCGCCGGGGACACAGCGAGAGGAATTGCTGTAGCGAAAGTTGGAGAGGCAGAAGTTTATTCGCAAGCTGGCTTTGATGATATCCTCATTGCAAATCAAGTAATTGTGCCGGATCATATTGAAAGGATGATGAGACTAAATAAATACACCCTAACCCGATGTGTAGTGGATTCAAAAAAAAACATCTCAGATCTGAATAAAGTTGCAAGTAAGTTTAATATTATGCTTGAAGTGTTAATTGATATTGATTTAGGCATGGGTAGAACAGGTGTAAAACCGGGTGAACCTACTGTAGAATTGGCAAAATTTCTCAAAACCCAGACACATTTGAAACTTGTGGGATTGCAAGGCTATGAAGGACATCTTACTCCCCAAACCGATTATGATTTACGGAAAAAACAGACCGAAGATGCTATGCGAGAATTAATAGCGACTCGAGATGCGATAAATGCGCTTGGATTTGATATTGATTATCTTTCCGCATCTGGATCGGGTACCTTTATGTTCTCAGCACCAATCGACGGGATCACGGAAATCCAACCGGGAACTTACGTATTCGCGGACGAGCATATCTGCAGAGTGGTACCAGAATTTGAACCCGCAGTCACAGTCTTAAGCACCATTCAAAATAGTACGGGAAAGCGCCTCTATACGATGGATGCGGGATTAAAAGCATTTCCGACCGGAGATGGGAGACCTGAGTTCAAGAATCTCCATCGGGCACGTTTCAGAGTTATAACTGAAGAACATAGTCAATTTAAAGTAAGTCCAAAAGACCAGCTCGAGATTGGTGGTAAAATTGAACTGATTCCGGCGCATATATGCATCACCGTTAATATCTATGATTTTATTCATGTAATTAGAGGTGGAGAGTATATAGGTAGGTGGCCAATCTTGGCTCGAGGCAAAAATTACTAAATCCTTTATTATTAATTTGATGTAAATAATACAAAAAAAAGAGGTCTTATATAAAATGGTAGACAAAGAAATTATTAATCCGGGAACTCCGGTGGCGGGTCCTTATAGCCCAGGTGTGAAAGTGGGAAATATGATTTTTGTTTCAGGACAAGGCCCAAAGCCCGGCTCGGATGATATAAAAGATCAAACGCGCACCACTTTCGAAAATATCAAGACGATTTTGGAAGCAGCGGGAGCTAAGATGTCCGATATCGTGAAAGTGACTGTATACTTAAACGATATGGGAGATTTCAAAAAAATGAATCGCGCATATCAAAAATTCTTTAATGAAAATGGAGTTGAGGATGATTATCCCGCCCGTACCACCGTCGAAGTCGCAAATCTTCCTGTTGCTATCATGAAATTGGAAATTGATGTAATTGCGATGGTATAAATAATTTTATCTCCCTTTTTTTATTTTTATCTTAATGGATCTTAGACCGAAATAGAAAAGAAAAAAAAGTATGTATTTTGATTTATAAGATTTTTTGTTCTAATAATTCTCTGTTTTCCAAAGCGCAAGACATATCTATGTCATATACTCTCCACATCAAAAGGAATCCGATAAAGTAGAATATTTGGGGGATTAACGACATTAAAACTTTTATTCCAATTATTGCAGTTCCGGTCTGAACAATGGTTGGATCTAATGAATAGGCATTAAATCCAGTCGCCCATAGAATCAGAGAGAAAAATAAAGCTTGCAATACAAATGAAAATCTCCCAAAGAATGTTCTTATTCCCGTGTAAGCTCCTTCTTTTCTTTCCTCAGAGCGCACTATGATGTTATCCATAACATCCGAGAAGCATGGATACATAAGGACCCAAATTGCTCCTATACCGAATCCTATCAACGCAAGGATTATCGCGGTGAGAATCAAACCACCTTCTCCAACAAACCAGAGAGGAATGAATAGCCATGTTGTAATAAAAGTTCCTATCATGAATGCTTTCTTATTCCCAAATTTCTTTCCAATGTAACTCCAAAATGGCGTTCCAACTAAAACCGCAATCAAAAAGAATACCCCCATCACTATTTCATCATCAGGATTAGCTGATCTAATGATGGAAGTGGTCCAAAATGGAAGCATTCCTAAAAGAAAAACGGTCATAACTTGATGTCCCATATATGTTATAACATACGCTAGAAAGTTCTTATCCTTTAAGCACGACTTTAGAATCTGGATAAATGATTGTTGCTGTGAATCATCTTTTCTTTCGATAATATCTAGCT
The DNA here is from genome assembly GCA_014730295.1 of Promethearchaeota archaeon. The sequence goes on from WJIN01000285.1 coordinate 30,031, forward strand.
GACGTTGTATGAGTTCTTTGTCTTCACGCATCCCTGGGATAGACGCAATGGCACCTATTAATGTTATTATTCCTACAACTAATCCTACAAGAAAATAATCTGTTTGATTCTTATATTGGCTCATCACTAAGGGAGGTATAAGAACTCCTAATACAATTCCAATAACTCCCCAAATAGTAGTCCACACACCGATTCTATTTCTCTCTTCGGTTGTTCGATACTTATCAGGAAATATCGAAAGCCAGTTGATTTGCCAAAGAGAAAAAAGGAATTCAAACACAATAAGAGTAATTACACACCATAAGAATTTTTCTAATTGTTGTCCTGCTCCAGGATTAAAAGGTGCTGCGAATAATGCCCAATATGACAATGCATAGGTAAGGATTCCTAAGGTAAACCATGGAAATCGCCGTCCCCACTTTTCTGTCCATTTATATTTTCGATCGGATACAGTGCCAAGCACAACATCATTTACCATATTCCAAACACCAAAAATAGCATAGGCTATCCCCAAAAGTAGGAAGTCTAATTGCAAGACTGAGGAATAGTAATAAAATAACCTTGTGGTGAATGCAGCTTGGATAAAATTATCTAAGAACCCACCTAAGCCGTAGCTTGCATGAATCTTTAGAGAATATTTCATTTCCTGCGATTCTTTTGCTTCTTTCATTTCACTCATTTTCATTCAACATCCAATTTTTTTTTGGTAAATATCCACTTAAAATTTCGTTTTCTTCATATATAAAATTTTAATATAAGAATTTTATATAAAATTTTAAGATAAGAAAAAATAATAAAAATAGTTTAAATACTTTATCTTCTAACAGCTTAATAAATATGCTTCAAAACGGTACCAGCACATTTTCCTGTATATTCCCCGTGGTTTATTATTACTTCCCCATTGATAATCACATACTCAATTCCTTCGGGATATTGCTTCCCATCCTCTAAATTCCCTCTATCTTGTATAATATCATAGTCAAACACCACGATATCTGCTTTATTTCCTTTCTTAAGTGAACCTCTTCGATCAAGACCCAAAATAGAGGCGGGTAAGGAAGTCATTTTCCTAACAGCCTCTTCCAAACTTAGATATGATTTTTCTCTCACCCATCTTGCGATTACACGGGGAAACGCATTAAAAGTTCTTGGATGAGTGTTTCCCTCGGTCATAGGAATCCCATCAGATGAAGGCGCCACATATTCTTGAGAAAAAAGCGGAATAATGCCTCTCTCTTCATCCTTCGTCACAATGCGTATCATAATCCCTCCCTCTTCATCCTTAATAAAATCCAATATTGCATCCTCTAGACTTCTAGAAGGGTAGCGTGTCGATAGTACCTCATAAATCGTTTTCCCCACTACATCTTGGCTTTTTAAAGCATTAAGAATAATCACATTCTTTGACATCTTGGAAAAAATAAGTTTCCTTAGGATAAATTTAGGAATTATTTTGATATAGAATGGTCCATCGGCTACAAACATAGAATAGAGCTTTTCGAATACTTCTTTTTGGATGCGTTTACGGATCGAGGGCTCAGAAAGGTTATGTTCAAAATCTTGAAATACCCAAGTCGGTAATAATACAAACGAGAGGCTGGTAAATCCATCTTCATATACCGTGGTATCTGCGGAAATACGTAATCCTTCGGAACGAGCTTTCATCATGCAACTAATGGCTTTTTCTGTCATCTGCTCCAAGTTATAATTGCTAATTACACTCCAATGTGAAATATGTGCCTTAACTTCCGCTTCCCGTGCGATCCTAATTAATTCTTTCATGCCGATTTCAATAAGTCCGGCACCCTCATTTCGCATGTGAGAATCATAAATTCCTTTGTATTTACCCACGATTTTCGCAATTTCAATAAGTTCTTCAGTACTGCTTTCAGAACCAGGGGGATAGACCAGACCAGTAGAGATACCGAATGCCCCAGCTTTCATATTCTCTTCTACGATCCGCCTCATTTCCTCAAGTTGCTGGTCATTTGGTTCGCCTTCTTCTGTCCCCATCACCATTGCTCGAATATTTCCTTGAGGAATGAAAAATGCAAGGTTCAAGCCAACTCCTTTTTCTTCTAAATCTTTAAAAAGAGTTTGGTAATCATCATAGAGCGTCGGAGTGGAACAGAATGCTTTACTCGCAAAATTATAATAATAATTTTTAACCTTATCATTTGCGGGTGCGACACCAATCCCGCACATCCCCACTACAATCGTTGTTAAACCTTGGTGTATATAGGGAAGTCCTTCATTTTCTCTATAAATATTTAAATCCCCATGGTTATGCATATCAATGAAACCTGGACAGACTACCAGACCATCCGCCTCAATTATTTTGGCATCTGAGTCGGTTATTTTTGTCCCGATTTCTACGATTTCATCATCCTCGATCAATACATCGCCTTTATAGCCTTCTAAACCAGTGCCATCAATGATAAACCCATTTTTTACCAGATATTTCATATATAATATCTTACCATAATTTCTAATAGTTATAATTAACACTTAAGAATATTAAAAAATATATATAAATCTGAACACCTATATCAAATAATTATGAGATATCTACTTATCTAAGTAGTTTACCTTTTCATGAATTATTAAATTTAATAATCATATTGATGTGAATAATAATAATGTGTGATACAGTAGTTGCCCTTGGTAATTCGACTAAAGACGGTAGCGTGCTTTTTGGGAAAAATTCTGACCGAGAACCTAACGAAGCGCATAATGTTGTATATTCAAAGAGTGCAAAGCACGATCCTAACTCGAAGGTAAATTGTACCTACATTTCAATACCGCAAGTGGAAGAAACTTATGAAGTTCTCTTATTAAAACCTTTTTGGATGTTTGGATGCGAGATGGGAGCAAATGAATTCGGTGTCACGATTGGCAACGAAGCAGTGTGGTCTAAAGAGCCATATAGAGATACTGGATTGTTGGGAATGGATCTTATGCGGTTAGCTTTAGAAAGAGGAGAAAATGCCGAATCTGCATTGAACATAATCGTCGACCTTTTGGAAAAATATGGACAAGGTGGGGCGTGCGGCTATACCGATAAGACATTAAAATATCACAACTCATTTATCATCGCAGATCCAAACGATGCGTGGGTGTTGGAAACGGCAGATAAATATTGGATCGCGGAGAAAGTAGAAGACATTAGGACTATATCCAATACACTTACCATAGGTAATAAATATGATAAAATACATCCTGAACTTATTCCCCATGCAATTGATGAGGGTTACTGTAAATCGGAAGAAGATTTTCATTTTGCAGAATGTTTTATCCCCAGATTTAATATTAAGCAGATTGGGGCTAAGGGAAGTACACGGATCGAATGTACAATGAATAAATTACGAAAAAATAAAGGAAAAATTACTCCAGAAATCATTATGGCAACTTTGCGAGACCACAACATCAAACCTTCAAAACAGGATGAGTGGGATCCATCTCAAGGTTCAATGAAGAGTCCTTGCATGCATTATACTTCTTTTATAACTCCGAGCCAGTCAGTAGGTTCTCATGTAGCTCATTTGAAAAAGGATCTCCAAATTCATTGGGTGACTGGAACTTCCGCGCCTTGTACAAGTATTTTTAAGCCTATTTTCCTACCAAAGTCTGGTTTAACAGCGCATTTCCCTCGTGCTGAAGGTGAATATGATGAGGAAACACTATGGTGGCGTCATGAAAAACTTCATCGTTTAGTGCTCATGGATTATCAGAAACGATTAAACATTTACCGCGATGAAAGAAACCAAATGGAAGCAGAATTCTTAAAAAAGATGAGGAAACTTATAGAAAAAATTTCTTCACCGCTCTCTCAAGATAATATTGACCAATTGACATCATTAACTAATGAATCATTAAAAAACAGTATGCAGAAAACACTAGAATGGATAGACTCAATTAAAAACTTACCCAGAGACTCCAAACCAGGATACTTCTACAGAAGACGCTGGAATAAGCTAAATTCTCATGATAATCTTACTCTTTAATACTTTCCAATCTCATTTTTTTTTCAAATGGATAAAATTCTGCACAAAACGACCTATAAAACTCAAATTCATAATTGAAAGTTTTATATGTAAATTTTAACATAATTTTTTAAATATAATAAACACTTATTATTATCTAAAAAAATTTTAATTGGAGATAATATAGACTGATGAAAAGGGTTATCGATTTAATTTGTGATACCGCCTATAACGCGGGCGTTGAATATGTGTTTGGATTACCTGGAGGGGTGTCAAATTTTCTATTAGAAGAATTTTATAAACGTGATCAATTTACTACCGTTATAGCTCACCACGAAGCTTCAGCTTCAATAATGGCAGACATGCATGGACGCCTGACTAATAAACCGGGAATTGTAATTGGTCAAGGAATCTTTATGGCATCTAATGGTGGGTTGGGAATTATTGAGGCATATCATGCGGGTGTTCCGATGGTTATAATAACAGAGATGTCTGATTATCATGGAAACAGCCTTCAAGCGTGTTATCAAAGCGGTACTGGAGAATATGGAACGGTAAACCTTGTAAATATTTTTAAATCTATGACAAAATATACGGCATTTGCGAATGTTCCAGAGGAATTACCCTATGCGGTCCAATTAGCAATCAAGCATGCAACCTCTGGTAGGCCTGGACCAGCATGTGTGATTACACGTTGGAATATTATGACTTCTGTTATAGAAGAAGATGAGATGAGCATTCCATTATATCAAATTGAAGGTCATATTGATGTGAGTCCACCATGTATTTCAGATTTAGACGCAGAAAAGATTGCCAATGTTTTGATTGCTGCTGAACATCCTGTTATGATTTGCGGGAGAGGGACATTTGCCTCAGGCGCCTCGGATGAAATACAGGAGTTATCGGAATTAATTGGGATGCCCGTGGCAACCTCTTATATGGGAAAATCCATTATTCCCGAAACCCATGATCTCGCTTTAGGAGTAATGGCAAGTTTTGGACAAAAATTGGCAGATCGAAGAATACAAAACGCAGATGTAATTTTAGCAGTAGGGACTTGTTTAGCTCCCGACAACACAAATAACTGTTCTCCTGAATTTATTGACGTAAATAAACAAAAGTTAATACATATAGATATTGAATCCAGAAACACCGCATGGACTTATCCCGCTACGATTGGGGTGACTTCAGATGCTAAATTAGCCCTACAAAAAATAATCGGAATGGTGCGTTCCAAACTCGATGTGTTTCCGTTTAATGTTGAGGAGAGAATTTCTATTCTCCAAAAGCAAAAACAAGATCCTGAAATGGAATTCTTTACTAGTGAACATTATTTTGATGAAGATAATCCAATACAACCTGAGTCTGTGGTTCGTTTATTTAACGATTCAACAAATAAAGATCATCTACTAATATTAGATGCAGGTAATAATCGAATGTTTTTCACACGCCTTTTTAAATCTAAATATGTGGGTCAGATCTATGGCGCAGGAGGAGTCGCTGGAATGGGATATGGGCCGAATGCGAGTTTAGCCGCTCAATTACTCAAACCTGATAAAAAAGTTATTAATATTGTGGGGGATAGTAGTTTTTTAATGGATCTGTATGTATTAAATACTGTTCAAGAATATGACCTACCGATCACTTTTTTCGTCTTTAATGATTCTTCCTTGGGTAATGTAAGAGATGTGCTTTCTCGTAAGGGAAGAGATTTAGCAAACTGGCAGATGATGAATTTTGCAGAAATTGCCAGAGGAATGGGAATTAATGGATTGAGAGTCGAAAAATACGAAAATCTGAAAAAAGGAATCGAAGCAGGATTAAATACCAAAGAACCCATGGTGGTTGATTTGGTAATTGATCCGAAAGCATCTCATTTGAATATAAGGAGATCCTGAAATTATATTAACATCCAACTATCAATTTAAATTTTTAAAAATTTTAAAATAAACTAATTTTTAGAGGTTAGAAATATAATGGACTATGAAGAAATAAAGAAAAGGTTAAAAATTATAACAGAAAATCCCGTAAAAGGGATCCCTGATGAGGAAATGGCAAAAGTTCGAAAAAAAATAGCTGCGAAAGCGCCGAAATCTAAAGAAATCTATGATGAAATTAAAGATCTAATTCCCGGTGGGACACAACATCAACTTGTAATCAAAGATCCGTTTGCCCTCACTATGAAAAAGAATCTTGGGACAAAGATGTGGGATATTGACGATAATGAGTATATTGATTATTTGATGAGCGCAGGAGCGTGTATTTTGGGTCATTCTTATCCCCCATTACGAGAAGAAATGCAAAAATTATTAGATGATTTGGATCCAAATACCTACTGGAATACAGAATGGGAGTTAAAAGCTTTAAAATTACTTCGAAAGCATATACCATCGGTGGAAAAAATAACCTATTTTCAATCTGGTACTGAAGCAGATATGGCTGCCTTACGAATTGCTCGTGTTTTTACTGGAAACGAAAAAATCATTAAATTTAGCGGTTCTTATCACGGGTGGAGTGATCAATTGATGACGGATATTCATATACCCTATTCGGGAACAATGGAAGCAGATGGGATCCCACGAGGTTGTTACAAGGATATCGTAAATGTTCCACCCGCAGATATTAATGGTTTAGAGGAGGCGCTTGAAAAGTATACTCAAAAACGTGCAGGAGTCGCAGCGGTATTAGTAGAGCCTTTCGGTGCTGAATCGGGGTCAATTCCCGTCCCTCCCGACTTTAATAAGCAAATTAAGGAGTTATGCGATAAATATAATGTTTTACTCATTTTTGATGAGGTAGTTACAGGATTTAGGATGAGTTTGGGGGGTGCTCAAGAATATCTTGGCGTTATCCCTGATCTCACAGTGTTCGGTAAAATTTTAACGCATGGATATCCTTCAACTGGGGCGGTAGGGGGAAGAAGCGAAATAATGGATGTCTGCACTGGAGATGTCGAAACTGGAGGAAAGCATGCCTTTATTGGAGGAACTATTAGAGGTAACCCTCTATCCATAGCTGCAACCTATTGGACAATCAAACTAATCGAAGAGAGCAATGCTATTGAGAAAGCTGCAAAAGCTGGAGATGATTTGGTAAAGAAACTTAATAATCTATTTGAGGATCATGATCGACCGTATTTTGCTTACAATTACAAATCTTGTATTCATTATGAAACATATTCTCCAGTGGCTATGGACATTCGAGATGCCGAAAATATTCCGAAGGCAGTTTTTCGGAAAAAATGCGTAGATGACATTGCTACCGTGCTTTTATCAGAGGGGATCATTACAAAATACGGAAATCGAGCATTTACATGTATGCAGCACACACAGGAAGAAAATGATAAATTCGTAGAAGCATTCGAAAAAGTTCTTAATATGATACCAAAATATATATAGGGCGCCTTATCACGGACGTAAAGCAAGACTTAATGAGAGCAGAGCAAAAGCTCAGTGATTTATGGGATAAATACGAGCGGGTGAAGCGGGACGCCATCAACAAGATCGCCAAAAGAGTGATATATTATTGTCTATACCAGAGAGACGTGCACTCTTAAAAATGCATTAACTTTTATACCTTATTTTTTTATTATTTATTTAAATAGACTTAACCATATTTTTGATTATGATGTTAATATCAGAAAAACAAAGAGATGAGATAAAAATTAAAAAAGTGAATATTTTTAGTAGAGATCGTTAATCACAAAATCCAGATTTAAATCTTTTAAAGTTTCTTTGAGCGGATATCCGTTTTTGGGGTTCCAACCAAGCTTTTGGCATAGGAGTTCATATTCTTGCTTATAATTAATACCCACAGCTCGCTTTGGGATTTCATTATCCACAAGGTCTATTTCTTCTCTTAATGTAAAAGCTTGTCGGAGGGCTTGTATCCGTAATCCTGTCTTGATCAGTCCTTCCACAGAAAGATCCCATCCTGTTACTCCTTTTATAAATTCCATTAGTGGATATTTCTGGAAATATAATGTAAATTGACATACACCTAGGGAACTTAGGCTTTGGGCCAGTCCAACCACCATCTTAAAAGCTTCCGCTCTTGGTTCTGGTTTCCGTTTATACCGCTTGGGAAGCGAGAAACCATCAATATATCCATTAGATTTTGATAGGGGCCCCGATAAAAACATATCTAATCCTGCGGCAGTATGTCTGCCTGGAGTAGGGTCAAAGGCATACGTTGTTCCCATGGAATCATAATATTTCGGAGAGTGCATAGCCAATTCCTGTCCAAGAGAATGAATTGCATACTTTTCACTTCCCTTCCCAATTCGTTGAGACGCTATCTTAGACCCATCAGCTAGAATATCTCCAATTCCTTCTCGGTGAATCATGTTTTTTAATAATTCAATATACGCATCACCATTACCCCACTTTAGCATCAGTCCCTCAGTTTCTTCAAGTCCAATGATTCCATTTTCGAAGCATTCAACAGCAAAAGCAATTGTTCCTCCTGCTGAAATGGTATCCATTCCAGCTCTATTACATAGGTCGTTTAGTTTAAATATAGATATCAAATCATTATTTAATAACATGTGCCCGAATGCCCCGCAAGTTTCGTATTCCGGAAGATGGCTCTCCTCTATATCCGCTTCGGGTACTTTCACGATTCCTCCGCAACGTACTGGACAGGCAAAGCATCCATATTCGTTTTCTTTATATTTATTAATTTCTGGTCCTGTGATCGGTTCAACATCCTCCAATGGGAAGTGATCATTGGAATTTCCTCCCCAATTCTTAATTGGTGTATCTCCCAATTTGGTATTGACATCGTTCTGCCAAGGTGTGCCCAAGTTTTTCCATAAAAAAATAGCTCCAGCACCCGCCTCTTTTACACCTTTGTTATATTCTTTCGCATGTTCAAGGATTAAACCATTATCAGCGAATTCTATTTTTTGGTTTCCCTTTAATACAATGGCTTTTACTTTTTTTGATCCCATAACGGCTCCTAATCCCGAACGAGCCGCAATTCTCCCTTTATCGGTAATAATACCTGAGATTAATGAGAGATTCTCTCCCGCTTGCCCAATAGAGGCAATCCGTGACTGTGGATATTTTTCTAATAACTTCTCTTCTGCTTCCACACCATCTAATCCCCATAGTTCAGAGGCATCTTCGATAGTCATATTTCCATCAGAAATGACGATATATTTAGGAGTAGATGCTTGAGCTTGCAAAATAATACCGTCGTACCCGCATTTCTTAATTTCTGGTCCGAAGTAGCCTCCGCAATTTGCATCTCCCCATGTACCCGTTAATGGAGATTTTCCGGTGACCATAAATCTTCCCGTTAATGAGGCGGCTGAACCCGTTAATAATCCTGGGAAGAACCCGAGAAGGGCTTCTGGACCTAGTGGATCCGTTTTTGGTTTCATTTTTTCATAAAATAGCTTAACAGCAAGACCGTATCCTCCTAAATACTCACGATATATATTCTCCGGCAATTCTTGCTCTTCAAAAGTATCATTTGATAAATCAATCCATAATATCTTTCCCATCATTTTAACTTCATAATATTTGTTTTTTGAATTAAATTAAAATCCGAAATTTTTTGAAAAAGGTTATTGATACTCCGTTATGTTTCGTGGTCAATTTCGATTCTTTTAACCATTTTCCATCTCTTATTATTATTCAGACTGATCTTACTAAGTAAATAAGAGTTTTTTATTTCGGTTTTTTAATATATATAAAAAATTTAGTTCAAATCTATATTAAATTTTTCTATTAATTTACAATATTTTTTTAATATAAATAGATTTATATCTTGAAAATTTACAGCTAAAGGTCATCAAAAATCCCAAATTTGGGAATTTAGCAGTTAATCTAAATATTAGTAATGAAAGTCATGGTAAAAAATATACATTAAGTATTCCAAAAGCGTTTGAATCGTGCTTCTTGGATTTTTTTGAGAGGGAGAATTAAATGGAGAGCGGCATACGGTTTTTCTTTTCTTTCTGCCCCACTTTCACTTTTTCGTTTTTTCTTATATTGTTCCATATCCTCTAAAAATTCTTTATAGCGTTTATGGTAATATTCAAATTCCTCTTCATCTAATGTCTCTACATAATAATTAACATGAGCCCGTTTATAGAAGTCTTTTAAATTATCTCTCGTCGGTTCAATGTCTTTAAGTTTCCTTACCAGTTCTTCATGATAAGGGATTAAGTCATCAAATATCTTTTGAATTAACTCCAGAGTTTTCTCGTCGGATATCACATCTTGCAATAAGATTTTAAGAATTCGGTCGGGATCTAACTCTTCTAAAAACTCAAACCCCAATCTGGTATACTTGATTAAATCCTCTCTTGCGGAGAAGAGTTTTTTATCTTGAGGTCCAGGGGATTTAACTTCCCGTAATTCTAATAATCCTTTCTTTTGCATGATATTGAGATGCTTATTTACGGTCGGCCAGCTTTTACCCAATTTCTCACAGAGCTCGTTAATGCTTTGTTCTTTATAGGCCCATAAAAGTATAAGAATTCGAATCCTAATTAAAGAATTAAGTGTTTTTACGACTTCTGTTTTTTCTTTGATATTTTCCATTAACTTCTCTACATTAGATTTACTTAAAGGACCGGAATCCGATTCCACCATTTTGCCTTACCAGATAAATATTCGTTTCGTATTATTAAATATAATATTGTATAAAATATAAAAAGTTATTATAGATCTTTATACTAAATTTTAATTTAAATCTAGAGATTAATAATTATAATTTAGGTCCAAAAAGAATACAAAAAGATATAAATAACTCAAGTGATAATAAATGCCGAATAAATTTATAATTATGGATTCTACAGATAATTGTGCGACTAGTTTGGAGGATATTTCTCAGAGAACTGAATTAAAGACTGAATATGGCACAATTACGATAAACCAAGATATCCCTCTTGGACATAAATTTGCGTTAAGGAATATTCAAAAAGGGGAGAAAATAATGAAATATGGTCAAATTATCGGTATAGCCACGGAAGAGATCTCGAAAGGTGATTGGATTCATACACATAATATTACGAGCCATTATTTGGAGGAGGTGGTTGAATGACGGAGGAATTTATGGGATATGAACGACCGAAAGGAGAAGTAGGAATCCGAAATAAAATTGCTATAATGTCTTCGGTAGTGTGTGTCAATCATGTGGCGGAACAAATAGCAAAAAAAGTTGAAAATTCAGTTGCCATCACCCATCCATTAGGGTGTGGACAATTCGGACCCGATTTCTCTTTTACCTTAAGAACCTTAGTTGGTTTGGGAAATAATCCAAATGTGTTTGGAACTGTGGTAGTGGGTCTTGGATGCGAAAATATTACGAGTAAATTGATAGGTAAGCAAATTAAGCGGAAAAAAAAACCTATTGAATATTTTGATGTACAAGATGAACAGGGTGGTACAAAAGGAGCAATCGAGAAAGGAATTAAATTGGGGCAAAAAATGTCTGAAGAAGCTAAACAGTTGAAACGAGAGCCGTTCGATTTTTCCAATTTAATCCTCGGCCTTGAATGTGGTGGTTCTGATTCAATCTCGGGAATTACCGCAAATCCCGCTGTAGGTGTGGTGTCAGACAAGGTGGTTGAGCTTGGTGGAACGTCAATTCTCCCAGAATTTACCGAATGGGTGGGTACAGAACATCTTCTCATGATGAGGGCAAAAGATGAGACTATCGCCGAAAAAATTAAAGACACTATTGATACTTTTCTAAACAATACTATGAAAATTGGAATTGATTTCCGAGGAATCCAACCTACCCCTGGAAATATCGCGGGTGGCTTAACAACTATAGAAGAAAAGTCATTAGGCACAATTGCGAAGGCAGGATCCGCACAAATTGAAGGAATACTAGAATATTCAGAAAAACCGAAAGGAAAAGGGCTCTGGCTGATGGTAGAGCCGGGACTTGATGTGGAAAGCATGACTGGTTTAGCCGCTGCAGGAGCGCAAATCATCATTATGACCACAGGACGTGGCAGTCCTTGCGGAAATCCAGTGGCACCCGTGATTAAAATTTGCGGAAATCCAAAAACTTGTGATTGGATGGCAAGTAATATCGATATTGATGCAAGTGGAATCATCACTGCAAACAAAAAAGTAGAGGATGTCGCCGCTGATTTATGGGATAAAGTGAAACGTACACTAAATGGCGAGCAAACATATGCTGAAATATTAGGATTTGAGGATATAGCAATATGGCGGTGTAGCGCGGCACCTTTTCAAGTATTCCAAGCATAATAAGCACTAAAAAATCGACAATAGGCGTCTATCATCCCTTTTCTTCTTTTTTTTTCTCTGAAGACTAAATAGTTTATAAACCTAAGTTTTAAATCAATGTATATAATCTAACGAATTAGTTATCTATTTAATCCAACAATTAATTACATCTAAAAAATTGATTTATTATGTGTGATACATTAGTAGCATTACCCAAAGCTACAGCTAAAGGGCATACGATTTTTGGGAAAAATTCCGATAGACCTCATGATGAGGTACAATTAATTACTTCTGTTGCCCGTCAAACCCACAAAAAAGGAGAAGAGGTTCAATGTACCTATATATCTATTCCCCAAGTTGAACAAACATATGAGATAATTCTAAGTCAGCCATATTGGATGTGGGGGGCAGAAATGGGGGCTAACGAATTTGGAGTAGCCATTGGAAATGAAGCGGTTTATACCAAGGAAGATCTAAAAAAACAAGGTCTCCTTGGGATGGACCTATTAAGACTAGGACTTGAACGAGCAAAAAATGCACAAGAAGCTTTATCAGTTATAACAGAATTATTGGAGAAGCACGGGCAAGGTGGCGATTGTGCGTATGAAGGTCATGGCTGGTATTATCATAATTCGTATCTTATTGCCGATCCAAAGGAAGCTTACGTTTTGGAAACCGCAGACGACTGGTGGGTCGCTGAAAAGGTTGAGAATGCAAGGTCCATTTCCAATAATCTTTCGATTCGAGGAAAGGGAGACTTAAGACGAGAAGGAATTATTAGGCATGCTATTGAAGAAGGCTATTGCCAATCGGAGGAAGATTTTGATTTTGCACGTAGTTTTTCTCAAAGATCCCTTCCCGATGAGGTTCCTTTAACTTATAGACAAGTAAAATCTAAAGAATTACTTGAAGGAAATATCGGGGATATCACCGTTGATATGATGATGGAGTTTTTACGCGAACACGAAGCTGGTTTATGCATGCATGGACAATTTCAGACGACTGGGTCTCAAGTTTCTGAATTGAAATCGAATCGGAAAACGTCCATCCATTGGTTTACCGGAAGTTCCAAACCTTGTTTAAGTATGTATAAACCCTATGTTTTTCCTATTAACGAACAAAAAGCATTAGAACCCGGTCCTTATAAACAGAAGAATGAAGAATGGTATTGGATACGCCATCAAAAATTCATCAATCCCTTTAAAAAATTAGTTAACGAGAAAGATAAGCGTATTTATGTAAATGAAATGGATCCCATTGAAAGAAACATCTATATAGACGTTCAAAATCTCGTTGAAAAGGAAGATGAATTAGATCATGAAAATTTTGAACAAAATTTTTATCAAATCAACCAAAATGCATGGCAAAAAGCGTATGATTTAATAATATAGAGAAAAGCTAATTTTCTCTTTTTCTTAATAATTTTCTTCATGTTCTCTTATAGTATGCCGATTGAGTACCTAAAAATACAAATAATCTGGTTAATTTAACCTAGTATCTCGGAAAAAAATGCGCAAACCAAAGCAACGTGAAATATAAAATTCAGAAATCTTTAGGTGGCACTCCTCTCTCAAATTATGGCTGACAAGTTAAAATTCCAGAGATAGAACGATTCCTTTGGGTATTAAAAAAAGTTTTTGAGGGGCGGCTCTTAAACTCTCAATTTAAGGGTTTAACTAATACTATTGGAATTAGTAATTGTCAAGAGACTTATGAATTGATTATAGAAAAGGGAACATTGGAAAGATTCAAATTGAGAAGGTTATCCCGATTTAATTACAATAGATTTAGGGGTCTCAGGCAACTTTTTATATAAAATATTACTTGGAGACCGAACGGTCGATGAGTTTAAATACATTCTGAAGGATGAAATGATAATTCACCTTCTAAACCATTAATTAACGTAATGTATCCAAAAAAATCTAGCTTTCTTGGTTCATACATATAATTAATATTATTGCTAAAGCTGGGCATATATATTGATTTCAATTATTCATTATTGTATGTCAATGGTTTTTGAAAAAATCTAATATTTCTCGTTCAATATAATATCCACATAAGGGACCAAAACTTGCGACTGGTTCATATCCCCCTATTTTTACATATTCATTGATTGGAAAAAGATACGCAATCCAATCATTTGTATTCTGAATTAAAAAACTATTTTCCTTTCCAGCAGGAGATTTTTCAAGAAGATGGTTACCAATTTCTTCGAATAATTCTCCAGGAACAGTGAAAATATTAAATTTTTTGTTGATTTCTTCTCCAATGGTGAACTCAATGAATTGAAAAAGAGTTTTGGCGTAAATTCTTGCTCCTTGTTTCTCGATCTGGAAGATAGGAAAATTATTTTTATCATAGAGGCTCAGAATTACAGGTAATAAAACATATTTTTTGATAATATGGATTAACTTATTTTGAAACCATACGGATGAGAAATATCGGGCATCTCTAAAAGGTATTGAAAGCATCTTTGTATAGGAGCGGATTTTGAGCATTTTATAATAATTTTCATCCGGAATTGAATAACTTAATGCTAATGCTTCTTGTGCAATCTGAAATCCGAACTTCTTAGTATGTTCATAAGTACCCAATTGAGTATAGATTGGAGACTTATTCTGTGCTAAATTTTTATAATCAGTACCACATGTAGTAATAGGATTTAGATCTCCGGCAGGTCCATTGAAATATACACTGTTAACATTGTTATCTGTCAGTTCTGAAATTTTAGAGATAATCTGTCCGGGAAAGTCTGCTGAAAGTTTATTATTGAATAATGAAAGAGTGGTAGGATGACACTGATAGTTAATAATGAGTCCAAATAAATTATCATTCAGATCTTTAAATGATAGAATACCAAGTTCGGTTTTTGGTATTCTTAATGGGTGTCTCCTATTAATAACTAGATTTGGATTGAAAATCTCCTTTTTCCATGCGATTTTTGCTGTTCTTAACGATTTTTTTAGTTCCCTTACCAGTTTTAATACTTGTTGACTTATCCATACAATATACTCATCATTCTTGTTAACACCAAACATAATACCCTTAACTACAGAAAGTGTTCCACCAGGCCAATGAAACTCCCCAGTCAAATCAGGAGCAGAATGAGTATGTGTCGCATGAAAGACTATATTTTCTTTTGAAATCCATTCATATTTCTCTATAATTCTTTCGCTGAAATAATAGACAATAGATCTTGGAAGTTTTAAGAGATCGAATGAGATTAAGAGCAGAAATCGGTTATTATTCTTCGACTCCTCACTTTTAATTAGGATTCCCCTTGCAAATATATCATCTAGCTTACCCAAACAAGGATCTGGGCGTGAATATCCTGCCATAGGCATTCCTATATACTTTTTTGGTGTAATATTAATTTTTGAAAATCCTACTTTCATACCAGATCAGATTAAAAAAGTGTTCAAAAATAATTTAACGGTCTTAATCTAATTAAATTTGAATCGAAATCTAAAATTTTTTATTTTTTTAAATACTTTGTTTGATAATTAGTAAGAAAAGAACATTATTGCGATGAGTGAAAATAAAACAACAATTATCGGCATGGAAGGTCGGATTGCCAACTATAGGAGATCAAGACATGTGATACACCCAAAACAGTGTATCCTTGTTTTCCCGAGCATTAATACCAGAAAGGAAGCAAATAAGCTTATTGGTCGAACCGTAGTTTGGTATAGTCCAGCTGGAAAAGAATTGAAAGGTAAAATTAATCGCGCACATGGAAATAATGGAGCAGTGCGAGCTAATTTCAAAAAGGCAGGCTTGCCTGGTCAAGCTTTAGGAGAAGTAATAAAGATTATTAGATAACTCTCTATTTCTTAGGAAATGGCTTAACATCATCCTTTAATGGGATTAACCTTATTTGATCTTAGTTTGATTTTGTTAAATTTTGAAGAGGAGAAACGATATCCAAGATAGATTCAGAATTATTAGTCAATAAATTTTATCGATTGTAATTTTTGGTATTAATCATAGGCTTTTGAGGATCCTCATTAAACAC
>WJIN01000286.1 GCA_014730295.1 Promethearchaeota archaeon
GGCAATTTCGATTAGTTCCCTGGAAAATTCCATCTGTGTTTCTAAAGCATTATTGATCATTTTCTCATTGATTTCAGGCCAGTCTTGTAAATGGATGCTCTCTGTTTCTTCTATTCCCATCCCATCCATATAAGGGCGGAACATTTTCTGGTATAAATGTTCTGAGAGCATAGGAGTGATAGGTGCCAACAAAAGAACCACCTTATAAAGTACATCAAATAGCAATGACATTATCTGGAATTTGTCCGGGTGTTCAGAATAGACATCAATTTTTTCCCGGATAAGCATAATATACCACCTACTTATGTCATTAACAATAAGATCACGAATTTTATCGGGAATAGAGGGAAGTTTATAGGCATCAGAGAGCTCTGTGATTTCCTTAATCGTTGAATTCACTGTTGATAAGAGCCATTGAGCGGTCTTATCCATTTTTTTAGGATCATAGCTATGCTCATTCGGCTCAAATTCCGCCAATCGAAATTTTTGATTCGCATACACAAAGACATTCCATATTGTATTGATTGTGCGAAAAGTATCAGCATACTCTTTTACATTGAAATTTAAGTCTCGTCCAGGTTGCGTTGCACCAATGGAATAAAAGCGAAAGGTCTCTATACCCCTTATCTGGGAATAGGACTTATTTTTCTGTAAATCTTCTAATGTGCCATTAATTAAATCTTCAGGCTCGAAAAAGTTTCCTTGAGATTTGCTCATCTTTTCATTGTCCCGGAGAACCCAGCCGTGCATATAACAAGCATCGTAATTTTTTCGACCAGATGAGACCATTGCGCTGCAGAGTAAACTATTAAACCAGCCCCGAATTTGGTCTTTTCCTTCAATAATAAAATCGGCGGGAATCCACGTATCATAATGGCTGTGTCCATCATACACTTCTTGAGCAGCCCACATCACGGAGCCAGAATCTAACCATACATCCAAAATATCTTCGATTCGTTTTTTGGTGCCGTTTTCGCATTTTTGGCAGTTCCAAGTGACTTTATCGATCCACGGTCGATGAAGGTCATCGGGGCATTCGCCAGCAATTTCCTTCAGTTCATCTCCAGAGCCGATGACAGTTATATCCTGACAATCTTCATTATCGCAGATCCATACGCTTAGCGGTATACCCCAAAATCGCTGTCGGGAGATACACCAATCTTTTAATGTGGTGAGCCAACTTTTAAACCACTTTTCTCCAGCCCAATCGGGAACCCAGTAAATTTCTTTGTTTTTTTCGAGTAGTTCGGATACTAAACTTTCGGTCTTGAAAAACCATTGTTTCGTCGCTCGATAGACTAATCGGGAATCGCATCTCCAACAATGAGCATATTCGTGTTCTATTTCAGCAGTATGGATGAGGGTACCTTTTTCTTCAAGCAAATCTAAAATTTCCTGATTTGCATCAAATACATATTCTCCCGCGAAATTGCCTGCTTCTTCTTCATATACTCCTTCCACATTTACGGGATTAAATATGGGAAGTCCATATTCTACTCCGACCTCAAAGTCTTCTGGGCCGTGGCCTGGAGCAGTATGGACCAACCCAACTCCTTCCGCAGCAGATACGTATTCTTCTGATAGGATGATTGAATGGACTTTATCGCTTTCCTTAGCCAATTCCTTTTGATATGGAACTTCTTCGATTAAGGGATGGATATATTTTTTGCCTTCTAGTTGTTCTCCGTAATAATCTTCAACGATTTTGTATTTATGTCCGAGCTCTCCCGAGATGAGATGTGTAATCGGATTCTTCGCAAGTATCCAGTATTCGTCTAAGTCTTGAATGTGGACTTTTGCATATTCTGCCGTCGGGTTCGCCATGATTGCGGTGTTTGCAACAAGCGTCCACGGAGTCGTAGTCCATATGATGAAGTAAGTATCCTCCATATCCTTTGCCTTAATTTTTAGGAAGAGGCTAGTATCTTTTACCATCTTATATTCATGTTCGTGCTTGGCGAGTGCGGTGGCACAGCGAGGGCAACAATTCAAGGGTCTGTAGAATTGGTATAAGAGATTATTTTCCCATGCTTTCTTTAAGGTCCACCAAATACCTTCAATGTAGCTATTTTTGAAGGTGATGTAGGGATTTTCCCAATCCCAGAAATAGCAGCCGAGACGCTTGAACTGGTCATTCATCACTACGAGGTTTTTCTTGGCAAATTCCTTGCAGTTCTTAATGAACTTGTCTACTCCATAGTCAAAGATTTCTTGCTTGTTGCCAATATCTAACTCTTTTTCCATCTGCACTTCAATGGGGAGGCCGTGTGTGTCATAACCTGGTGTGTCGGTAACCTTGAATCCTTTCATACGCTTATAACGAATGAGATAATCCTTAAGCACTTTATTCCACGCGGTACCCAGATGGATTGAGCCCGTAGTGTATGTAGGACCATCAATAAATCGCCATTCTTCTTTTCCTTTTTCTTTTTTCTTTATCTGAGAATAAATATCGTTCTCTTCCCAGTAGCGCAGCATATCTTCTTCTAATTGAAGTAAATCTA
>WJIN01000287.1 GCA_014730295.1 Promethearchaeota archaeon
TGAACACCTCTTTTAGTTAATCAAATTCCTTAAATTCTCCGTAAATTTTCATATTAGTCATATTAATTAACTCATAATCTTCATTTTTATCCAAACCTATGTAAAAACAAGGCAATTTAAATTTATTTGCTAATTTCAGGAGTGTAAATGAATATAACTTCGACAAAGGAGTTAAGTCTATTATAATATCAGAATTTTTTATCTCATTATTTATGATATTCTCTATTTCGTTGAAGAAATTTGAATCAATATGTCTATAGTCTTCATATTTGTAATTTAAATTAACTTTAATTTCTGAAAGGACGTCATTTTTAATTTTCTCTTTTCTTTTTTCAATAGCATCTTGACTAGTAAAACAGATTATACGATTTATTGGATAATTGATTTGTTTCAACAGATTATAGCTCACTTGAGGCAACTTATATCCTTCCCCTAATGAGCCATATCCAGTAATTAATGTAAAATTCTCAAGTTTATGTCCAAGAGTTTTTCTAACAATTTGTCTAGCAGTGGGATTGATGCGGATTTTGTTCTGTTTTGCATTGCCAATTTGATAAACCGTCTCTTTGATAATTAAATTGTTTTTTTCTAAATTAGATAAATGATAATGTAAATTTGAGCCGGTTGTGGCTAACTTTTCTTTTAAATCACCTTGAAGATATTCATCTTCAAATAACAACTCAAGAATCTTTATTTGTGTCTCAGGAAAATTGATTCTATTAATTGATTTCATTAAGTAATAAATTCTTTACTCATATTTAAAATCACATTTAACGGCGATTAGATTGTCTGTCTAATGGCGATTAAAGGAATACTTTTAAGCGAAAATATGATATTTTAAAATAAATAAATTATAATAAATAAATTGAGAGGAATAGTACGAAATGACTAGAAAAAGAAGTTCTAATGATAATAGATCAGATACTTTAAATCCAAATAATCCTTCAAATAACTCCGCACGAGATAATAGATCAAATCAACTAAATCCAAATAATCCCGAATATAAGGGAAAATCAAAAAAATAAGCTTCTAAAAAATTTATACAATAATGGGAAAGTTTGAGAACGAAATAGATTCCTAAACCTTAAATGTTCTGTTTTCTATTATTTAATTACCTTAATTAAAGTAAGGAATTGACAAAAATATGGGAAGAGTATTTGGTATAACAGCATTAATATTTGGTATCATAAGTATTCCTGTCACTCTAATTATGGCTGCCCTAAGCTTTTTAACCAATATAAATCCGTATTTTGGAACTGAACTTTTCGGGATTGTTATCAATGTAATTGGTTTATTATTTCCAAGCATCGCAATCATTTTTGGGATATTGGGCGCTATATTTGATGACCCAAAAGGTTTAGCAATCGCTGGATTAGTTCTTGGGATCGTTGCATTGGTCATTGCTTTATTAATCTGGTTATTACTAACTGACTTATTTGCCTCTATACTTGGTGGAACTACACCTTGAATTTTAAATTACTTTTTTTTAATTTGATTTGATTTAAATATAAGAATATCCATTAAAAAATTCTTGAAAGAACGCTAAATTTAATGATCCTATTAAAGATTTTGGATATTTTAATTTATAAATGATTAAGAACCTTTTTTTGATAAGGACTTTCTATAAGAATTTCCGCATAATTTTATAAGCCTTCCAAAAACTGGGTGTTGTACTTACGACTGTAAGGTCATCTAACCAGTCAACAATCCGTTCAATTTCAGATTGACTTAATTTTAGATGCTTAGAGAGAATATAATGTCTTAATTGCCGTATTGATAATTGCGTGACATATTCATAAGAATACTGTGGAAGCGGTTTAATTGTACAAACTACCTTATAACTATTATAAGTTTTTCGAAGGGTTCTTTTTTGAGCAAACCAGAACGCAACTCCTGCTCTATCAATCTGATAATGAGGAGAGGAAAATGAAGTGTTTAAATACATTTCTTTCCAATTCTTCGTTTCGATTAAAAAAATCCCAGTTGGCCCTACAACCACATGATCTATTTGAGCATTTTTAATATATTGATTATATTTTCTCCAATGAAAGGCTTTACTAAATTGGAGTCGAACCTCATTCAATACATAATATGTATCGGGTAAATTTATTAAAGTCTTAATTACCTTTTCTTCGCCAATCGCTCCATAATATACATCTTCATTATTATCTAAAAATTGTTTTCCTCTTTTAAGGTAACTTATTTCTTCATTGAGGATTTTGTCATAATTTTTCTTCAATTTTCGAAGTTTAAATTTGGTAAAAACTTTCTTGAGATAAGAAAACATTTTTTTAAGTCCTTTCTGCTCCTTTAATGTATCAATTAAAAGGCTTTCCTTTTCTTGAAGCTTTTCAATTTTATGATCTAATCTCTGCTGTGAATTATGAACTGCATCTTTCAGTATATCATCATAGTTATTTCTGAAATATTGCACATCTTTAAAATTAAAGATATCCTCTAAACCAAAGTGCTGCAAATTGTAAGCTAAGTATGATGTACAATCTGATTGACCAATAATTTTTGCCATCTTAGGTAATTCTTAATTGAAGATCTTTTTAAATCTTTCTTTATACTTTATCCAATTATTTTCTATAAATTTAAAAATTTAGAAAGTAAGATCTTCTCAGTTTGCTTAAAAATTTAAATTTAATAAAAGTTAAGTTTGGATAATTAGATAATAAATTCATAGAGGGTAAAAATATTTATCATAATGATCTACCTATATAATATCAAGACTCAAAAAAATCTGTTTAAAATAATAATTTGATTCAAAATACGAAAAAGGAGAGAATTTTAAACTGTAAATGAGTTGGTTTCCACCTAAATTGGAGCAGAATCTTCTTATTTCAAAACAAGAAATTCCAAATAACCTTTTAAATCAAATAAAGGACCTATATAATAAGAAAAAATCGAAAATAGATTTTTTAAGAGGATTGCGAGTTAAATATGAAAAAAAATACAATACTAAATTTCAAAATAAACAAAATCCTAAAACTGCTGAACATGCTTTAGGAGATTGTTCAGAAGCATCAATAGAATTAGCTCTTTTAAAAGGTTGGAAAATGTCAGAAATAACCAGAGTAAGATGGATTCACCCAAATTCTGGATCCGCTCCTGGAAGAGGAATAGATATAATATGTTTCTCTCTCCCTGATACAAATGATTGTAAAAAAGGTATATGGTTATTCGAAGTAAAAGGTGCTAGCACAGATGCAAGTTTAAAAAAACAGATTAGTGATATTAAAGAATATATTAATCGTAAAGCTCATGCTCTTGAGAAGGAATTTATTGAATTAAATACATGGATAAATCAAATAACCTATCAAGATAATCAGTTGAGAGAATATTTCTTAGAAATATTATCTGCTGATGAAAACAAAATACATATGGGTGGTGGATTAGTTTGTGATGCTAATCTTTTAGACAACAATAAAGAAAACGATTTTAAAGAAAGTATCAAACAATTTGAACATGATCTAGATATTCCAGGTTTGATTATTCTGTCCGTTAAGGGGATTAAAGAAATTATTAAAAAATATAAAGACGGAATTTTTTAAAATGAACAATAGTAAAATTGACAAATTAGATTTCAATACTCTCTTTAATTATATATGTGAAATTAGCCAGAAAGAAGAATTTTCCTCTTTTAAATTTCCAACTGATCATTTAAGCCTAGATTCTTTTAATAAATCGAATGGGCTTAAATCAAGTCAAAATTTATGGGCTTTGAGAATTGCTATCAGAGAATTTTATAATGAAGAAAAATCTGCTTTTCTCCGCGATGGTTTGGCTGAATTAATCGAAAGATTACAAGAAAAAACTTCATTACCTAAACATTACTCTCAGTTATTATGGCTAATAGCAGCAATAGAAGAAGAAAATGCTGGAAAAAATGTACTAGCACAGAGATATTCTAATTATTGGAAAGAAACAGAGGATGAAAGTAGTATCAAAAATTATCTATTTTCTTCAAGTTTTCTATTTTTTGGACGGTTAGATAAAGGTCTAGATATTTTGCAAGAATTCCAAAAGATTGTTGAACATAGTAAAATAGAACAAAAGTCTTTTATTTCTTTTTTTAAAAATTCTGAGATTAAAACTCATTTGAATATTGAAAAAAATGCCGAGGATAATTTTAATCCAGAGATTGAAGAAAAAGATGAAGAACTATTTGAAATTAATACCATTATCTTGGAATTTCCAAAATTACTGAACGATTTTACCATTTGGTATTTTAAAGGAAAAAAATCAGGAATTAATCCAGAAAACATTATCAAAGAACTTTCAGAAATGGCAGAGTATCTTCTCCATAGAGGTTATCATGCTCTTAGTTTTTTTCCATTTGAATTTAGTATTGTATTAAAAAAAGTTTATTCTCGGTCAATTTGGAATCTGAGAGATCTTCCATATGCAACTAAATTGAGAGAATTTCTAATGAATAAGAATTTATATGAACTCTGGCCACCACAGAAAAGGGTTATAAAAAGATATATTGATCTCAAAAAGTCATATTTTATAATTCAACCGACTGGATCGGGAAAAAGTTTATTAGCTCAAATTTGGATCTTTCTCCATTTATTAGAAAGTCCTGAAAAACAAATCATATACATAGTTCCTTCAAGAGCTCTAGCTTTTCAAGCTACTGAAGATTTATCAAAGTTATTTAATAAATTCGAATACATCGTTACCAATTTATCGGGGATTCAGCTTCATCCAATTTTAGATATTGCCAGATTTCGTTTGTCAAACATTCTAGTGATGACTCCAGAAAAATATAACTTTCTTTACCAGAATGGAGAATTTAATCGTAATATTCCTTCTGGAATTATTGTAGACGAAGCACACAATATTTTTGGCTCGAATATAAGAAATTTTAAATCTGCATTATCATTAATCAAAAGTCGCATATATCTAGAAAATACACCCATTTTAGCAATTTCAGCTGTGATTGAAGATCCTAAAATAGTAGAGGATTGGGAAATATTAAATATGGATACAATTGAATCTAATTGGCGTTCTTCCAGATTAAAAATCTTCACAATTAATCAAAACAAAAATACAGCTTTTCCTTATTATCCAGACTATAAGAAGGGATGGGAGAAAAATTTAGATCTGCCAGAGGTTTTTTTAACTGCTAAAAATAGGAGAGAACATATATCATTATTACTAAATCGTTATTTTAGACATCCTAATTACAAAAGCGCTTTAATTTTTTGTAATTCAAGACCCAATTCTATAAAGATAGCTCGAGAGGTTGCTAAAAGAAATATATATCAAGTTTCAGAAAAGATTCAGAGTCAAAGAAATAATTTATGTAGCTCTATATCCGAAAAATTAGGGGAAGAAGCTGAATTGATCAAACTAGTAAAAAAGGGAGTAGCATATCATCATGCGGGGATTCCTATTGATTTAAGAAATCAATTACTAAATGCATTAAATAATATGGTAATAAATGTCATAAGTGCGACTACAACATTAGCAGAAGGTTTGAATACCCCCGTAGATATTGTCGTTATCCCATATCCTTATTTTTTTGACAAAATAAGAAGGTTGAGTGTAAAATTTTCCATAAGCTTAATCAATAATATGGTAGGAAGAGCTGGTAGAGTAGCCCAGGGCGGAATTGGAAAAAGTTTTGTTTATACAGATGATATTAAGAAACATACTAATATAGAGAATGATTATGTTTTAAGTCAAACTAAGGATTATTCTCAAAATTTCAAATTTAAGTCCAATTCAAATAAAGAGAAACTCAATATAGCAAATTATAAAGAACCAGATCTGATTCAATTTAGACCAGCAATTTTTTCATTAGTTTGTGAAAATCTACTCAATTCTAAAAACCCATTTGCCTTTTTAAAGAAATTAGATTCTAAAAGAAAAAGTGATCTTAGATCCCAAATAATTCAGACAGTTAACTCATTTAAGAAACTACCTGATTTACTCGTAGAAGCAAGTCCGTTAAAACCAACGAATCATGGATGGATAGCTTATCAAACTGGTTTAGATCCTTTTTCCTATGATAACACAAAGTCATATATTCAGGATAATATTCAGGGAATATCGGATCTATTAGAAAAACCTTTCCTTAGTCTAACAGAAAATGAAAGAGAAGATATAATTGAACTTTTTTTTGTCCCTGACGAGGCAAGATTGGAAAAGAGTAATATTATTAATGTGAAGGATAGATTGGATTTACTTAAAGCATGGCTAAATTCAGAAGGATCTCTATTAGAAGCTAAAAGGGATTTTGAAAAATTAAATATTAAAGAGAATTATGATATTTTTGAAGTATCAAGTTCGATTTTTGATGAATTAGTAAACACAGTAGCATGGACATCATGGATTATATTTAAAATTTTAGAAATCGAATTTGAGTTAGAAATTCATCCAAGTTATTCACTTCTTCCAATCTATATTCAAGAGGGAACCTTAAAACCCTTTCAGGCGATTTTATCGGCATTCCAAATTTCTAAAGATTTGATTAAAGATCTTCAAAATTTTCTTCCTAAGAAAATTTCTAGTGATACAAAAATTCCGGAATTGTTTGATTGGATAATATTTGAACTACCTAAGGTCATTAAGGAAAACTTTCAGTACAATGAGAATTATGATTTATTAAGATTGCATCTCATGTCAATGAAATCAGAAGAGGCAAATATAAAAGCATTGTTTTTAGCATCATTATATGCTGGTTGGGAAGGATTGGCTAAAAATTCATTGAAAAAAATCGAGTATAAAGATATCAGTAATTTTAATGAGCTTTTATTAGAGTGTCTAGATATAATAATAAAGAATTATTCTTGGTATAATATGTTTAAAATTTCAGGGGATAATAAAAAACTACAAATAAAAACAATAGTAAATAAACTATCGAAGGAAAACTTAAAGAAGCATACTATCAAACAATTATCAATAATATTGATACTCCTTCGACATTATTTCAAGAGTAATTCTTTTACTAGGGATATAAGATTAGGTATAGAAAAACTATTAGTAGATCATGAAAAAAGCGATAAAATTATTTAGTATTATTTAAAATCTTTCAATTCTAAATACTAGATTAACTTTTGTTGAAAACCTTTCTTAATTAAGTATTTCGTAATTTTTAGTAATTTAATCAAATCAATAATCTTAACTTTTTTTCCTCGCAAAAAAAACATATTCAAAATTATCCTTTTTTTTAATATTCACAATTTTTCTTTTTAATATTCTTTCAATAAAAAATCCTGAATTTTCAAAATGAGATAAATATATGCTTCTCATACTTCCATAGTTTCCTATTATAAAAACTAAAAATGAATTATTTTTTAATATACGGTACATTTCTTCTATGATTTTCATTATTTTATTCCAATAGTCTAAGTGAGATTTCTGGTTATTCAATATACGATTTCCAATCGATTGGGTTTTAAGTTGTTGAATTTCCCATTCATTAAATAGATATTTTATTTTGTTTATGTCCTCTTCAATATAATCTATTAAATTTAAATATGGGGGAGATGTAATTATGGCATCAAAAGAACTGTTTGGGAATGTTTTAATTTGAGATAAATTATCATTAAATAAAATTTTGGACTCTCCTTCATTGATTGTTATTCTCTTTTTCAAAAAATTATATTTTTTCAGAATAAAGTTGAGTTTATCCAAGACAATCGTATAAGCCGTTTCCTTTGTCATATTTAGTCTCTTTTCCATGGATAAGATTCTTGTATATATAAATAATCCTAGTAGATACTCGAAATCTTTTTTAAGAACGATGTTAAATTTCTGATTTGAAAAATCTTCATTATTAAAGTATTTTAAATCATATTCTAATGTTGTTCTTGAAATTGTATTATTATATTTAAGTAGTCCCGTTTTGATTATACTATTAAGGCAAGCAATTGGGTTTATGTCAATTCCAATTGAATTAAATCCTAATAGAGCAGCTTCCACTAAGGTAGTTCCACTCCCGCAAAATGGATCCAAAATTTTCGAATTATCTTTAAGATTGCAATAATTTATTAACCCTCTTACCATTTGAGCGTGAAAACTTCCTCTATAAAAATCTATTCCATGCGTTAAGTAATCGGACCCACGATTAAAATTGTTTGATTTAATTTTTGAAAAAAGATAATAGTAGCTTATTTTTCCATCTACGCGTTTTAAATATGCGGATTCTCTATAAAATCTTTTAGGATTTTCAATATAACGGATCTGTTCCAGCTTAAGCAAGGTTTTTTCGAATGAAGTCAATTTCCCAGGAATTATCTCGAAATTATACTTTAGTTTGTTATGAATCACAGAATATTTTTTAAAAAGAAATAGATAAACTTCCCACTAAATTTTAATAAACATATATGGGTCTTTCTTAGGTCTATAATAATTTAAAATGCAAATTATTATTGTTTTTACCACTCAAACCATCTTTGAAAATATTTTTTATAATTATTTTCACTCCTAATTCAAAATCGAGTTTTTCAGCATAGTTCTAATTGAAATTATGTTATTTTAATACACTTATCAACTAACCTAATCTATTATTTTTGCGATAATATCAGGAACAAAGATAATATATATATATTCAATGAATATTTCGATATTCTCAGAGATACCCATTCATAGGTCCTTTTACATGATCCCCTTCCGGAATTGGAAATTTTTTATTTGTATTCTCTTCAAGATCATATTCCGACTCCTTAATATAGGGCATCTTAATAGCAACTAAGAAGCCCCATTTATTTCGGGAACTTGATCTTGTTTTTACTCTAGCTCGAAGGTAAGGTCTGCCATTTAATTTGGGAACGCCTAAATTAAGAATATCTTTACCCATATAAAAGAAGCCTCTTCCCTCTATTTGGATATAATAGACAGAAGGTGTTTTTAAATTGTAGAATTTTTCTATATAAGAGACTTTAATATTCTCTTTTATATCAGGAAAATGATCTAGATCCCAATATCTATCTTCCTCATTTAATTCCGTCTGTGAAAATTTTCTCGGAATATCAACCCATTTTGAATTAATTTTTTCTAAAAAATTAGTTTGATCACTGAGAAAATCTATAAAATCTAAATTTTTAGATTTTGGTGAATAAAAAAATCTCTTATCTTCTGTCCATCTCAACTCAACCTGAGCAAAATCTCCAACAGGTTTTTTAATTTCTAATGGATACCTCTCGCCATCATACCAGAAATATCCATCGGGTAAATCTGATGCTCCAGCGGATTGAGTTTGTTGTAATTGCAAATTCTTTTCCTTCAAAATTAAATTTATTCTTTCCTCATACTTTATTCCCTTATTAGGTCCCTTTTTTATTGATTTCCTAGACAACTTTTAGATCACTTTTAGATAACTTTTTACAGGATTCTTTAAGATTTTGATTTTGTCTTTACTTTATATCTATTAGCATATTTCTTAATAGCTTAGAAATATTCTAAGATTTATACAGATTAATATGTCTAATTAAAGAAAAAGCTTATTTGTCTGTCTGTATAGAGTCTTAAAAGACAGTAATTAGACACAAATTAGACATATACTTCTTTGAGAAAGATTAAGTACCTAGCTTTATAGATAAGGAGTTAATAAAAAGCTTTAATTTCGGATATTCATATATAATAAATAATAAGTATATTGATCGTCCTAATATACACAAAATAAACACAATCATAACAAAATGTTTAAAGATGGTTAAATCAAAACGAGTACAAGTATCTTTTACAAAAAGACAATGGAGGATGTTAGAGATGCTTCGAGGAGAAATGGGAGATAATGATGCAGATATTGTTAGAAATATTGTACTAGCGTGGCTAGCAGAGAAATCTTTCGTCACAGATACAACCAAATTAAAAATGGACAAAATGAAAACTGATCAAGAAACTTAATAAGCTAGTTGGTGAGCAAAATGATACATAAAGTATTTCAAGGTGATTGTGAGGAAGATTTAGAGAATTTAAAGGATGAGGAATTTTTTGAAGGAATCCACCTTGCATTTTTGGACCCTCCATTCAATCAAGATAAAAGCTATCGAAAGCATAATGATAATATGCCTGAAGAGGATTATTGGGAATGGATGAAAAGAGTTATATCCAAAATATATGAACTTACTGTGGAAGGGGGAGCAATATACTTCATGCAAAGAGAAAAAAATACCGAATATGTACTCCGAGTGCTTAGAGAAACTGGATGGCATTTTCAAAATTTAATAGCATGGAATAAATTAACTTCGGCTATTCCTTCCAAATATAGGTTTTCTAAAAAATACCAAATTATAGCTTATTTTACAAAAGGTAAAAAACCACGAGTATTCAACAGATTACGTTATGAACCTCCCTTGCTTGCTATGCATAAATATGAACGAGACACAGGTATATATGTGACCGATATTTGGGATAATATTAGAGAATTAACCTCAGGATATTTTGCGGGCGATGAAGCCATTCGGGTTAAGAATGGAAAATTATTTACAGAAGAGGGAGATCGCTTTCATAAGCAGCAGTCTCCCGTAGAATTATTGACCAGAATAATTCTTTCTTCTTCTAAAGTTTCAGATTTTGTACTTGATCCATTTGCTGGAACAGGCGTTACCGCT
This sequence comes from Promethearchaeota archaeon, assembly GCA_014730295.1. The sequence goes on from WJIN01000287.1 coordinate 10,572, forward strand.
ATTGTCTCCAAGCAACTGAAACGAAACTCTATTTCCATTGAATTAGATCCTGAGAATGTAGAAGCAATTAATAAACGACTTGAATTAATGAGAAATGCGGATGATATAAGCAATCTCTATAGCAAATATTTATATACCGAAAATCTGGACAAAATATGGTTTGACATTGTTGAACACGATTCGAAAGCAGAGAATTTTGAACTGAAAGCTAAACCGAAAGTGAAACTAAACAATATGCTTCTTATGGAAGAAACAATTAAATACCATTTAATCGAGGAATTGAGAATTCCAGAGAATAAAATTAAACTTGATTATCGCTTGAAGGATAAAGATAATAAAGTTCATAGATTTGAACTAGCAGTTGAAATAGAACCTCAAGTAAATTTAGTATTTCGCGTTATTTATGCGAAAAGTAAAAAACAAGCGAATACCTGGTCAGAACGCGTCAAGCTAGAGCAAAAAAAGATTAAGGATGCTAAACCTAATTTTAAATTTGTTTGTATATTAAGCGGGATCGCTTTTGTAGAATATATAGAAGATCTGAAAACTAATATCGAACATCTTGCTCCATTTTTTGGTTGGGAAGTAATTTATGACCTTCCTGAATTTTCCAATATCGTATCTAATATTGATCTAATAGAAAGGATAAAAGTCAAGAAACAAGAACTCATGGATACGTTTTTATAATCAAAATACCTGTGTAATAACCTAATAATCTATTGAATCCTTTTATATTTCTTAAATTTAAAATTAATTCACCAAATTAATTAAAAATGGCTTTTAGTATGATTAATATTAATATCCAAATCCTGTTTTTTTGAAACTCTTAAACTAGCGAATTTCAAATAATCGCCGTTATTTGATCATGATCAAGATTTTTTCTAGCATAATATGATTTAATGGCCAAATTTTAAAATGGGCAGAGTTTTTTAGCTAGTGGAAATTGTGAATGGCCAGAGTAAATTAGCAGCCATTTTTTTCTTACAACCGATCTTCGCTAAGGCAAGTAAAGATTTAAATATTCAGATCAATATAATTGATGTAACACATGAAATAATTAAAAATAAATGCATAAAAAAAAAATCAAAAATAGGATGTGAAAAAATTAGAAGAAGTTAAATTAAAATAATTCAAAATTCAGCAAAATAGCTATCATGTATTAATAGAATCAGATACTTCTGAAAAAAAAGTTGAGATCCCTTTAGATAATCAAAAGTTAAAAGAGAAGGGAGTACTCTCTGACAATCTTCTGTATTATTCAGAAGATTTTGTACGTAAGGCAGTAGATGCATTAAATAAAGATTGTAACACTAAAAATACAAAAACACTTATAAACTCCTCTGAAATGACACGGGATTGGTTAAAAATTATAAAGAAAAGAATTGAAGAAAGAAATTCTGGAGTATTCTATTCTGAAAAAAAATATTGGGTAAAATTTGAAAGCCTAGAAGAGGATAGAGCAATAGCTTGGATACAAGCCAATAAAAAGAGTTTAAGGTTGTTTCTCAAATTAGATTACAATATATATAACGATTTGAATGAGAGTCCCTGCACACAAAACTGGGGTAAAAGTTTTCCTTCTGTTTACAAAATAAGCTCAGCTGAGCAGATCAATAGAGCAATCGAACTCATTCTTGAGTCATATTTTAATGATTTAAATAATTAGAATTAGGTAAAAAAAAATGGCAACCCCATAACCAATTATTTGGGAAACAATCCTAAGATCATTACCAAGAGAAACAAATTTAACCCTTCAAGAAATCTATGATATTATCGAACAAGAAATCAATTTACAACCGGACGATTTTGAACCATCATCAGATAATAACTCGAGTGATCTTAGATGGAAATTAAAACTATAATATAATGAAAAAACTCCAAATATAATGAAATGATTGAATAAAAATTGTTTGAAATTTACTCCAAAGGTTTACATTTACAAACCATATAGCCTTGGTTATAATCTGAGAGGATCTGGTTGATAATCTTAACAAAATCGTCGGGGATATATGCCAGACATTGAGCAAAAATCTCAATCTTATCGTCAACAGTCAATTCATTATCATACTGCGTACTTCTAAAA
>WJIN01000288.1 GCA_014730295.1 Promethearchaeota archaeon
ATGGTATAGTAGTGCATAATTCATATGGTGTGTTTGGTAGTCGAAATTTTCCACTTTTTTGCTTACCAGTCGCAGAAAGCACAACCGGGATAGGACAATATTCAATCAAAAAGACTATAGAAAAGGCGGAGAGTATGGGCGTAAACGTCTTGTATGGAGATACAGATAGTGTTTTTCTGGATAATCCTTCTAAAGAACAAATGAAAAAAATCTCTGATTGGAGTAAACAAGAATTAGATCTTGATCTTGAAGAGGAAAAAACCTACCAATTCTTAGCTCTTTCAGAACGTAAAAAAAACTATATCGGAATTTATAAAGATTCCAAATATGTGGATATGAAAGGACTTCTCGCTAAGAAGCGGAATACCCCCGAATTTATAAAAAAGATTTTTGGCGAGCTCATCGAGATTTTGAAACATATCACAAATGATAAGGAATATAAAGAGTCTAAGGATAAAATCGTCTCAATAGTAAAAGAAAACTTAAGAAAAATAGGAAAGGAAGGCGCCTTCGATTTAGAGGATTATGCGATCAATACGGCAATTACGAAAGCATTAGATAAATATAAAGTGACACCTCAGCACATCTCAGCGGCATTAGAGCTGAAAAAATTAACGGGAAAAGAATATCAAAAAGGTGAAGTTATGTCGTATGTAAAGACTAAAACCTCAAACGGAGCAAGAGCAACTGAAATTGCCAAATTACAAGAGATTGATGTCAAAAAATATCGAGAATTATTGAAATCTGCATTGGAACAGGTTCTGGACGCCTTAGGAGTCACCTGGCAAGAGATAAAAGGGATCAAAAAGATGGACGCATTCTTCTAATTTATTATCTATTCATTTTAATGAATCTATATATTCCCAAATTAACGTAATTTTTATCGCACTCTCTCTTAGAAAAATAGATAACACACAAATCCCATTACCAATCCGCATACGATTGGATTTAATATATTATCATCAATATTGAGATTGGATAAATCAACAAGGAGAAATGCGACGCCTCCAACTGCAGAGAGAATAAGATTCTCTGTAATGGTAATCATTGGCTGGAATACATAAAGCGACATAAGACTCACTAAAAATGAAACAATAGCACCCGAAATATACCCTATAATTGTTTTATTGCTCTTTTTCGGATAATGAACTCTGCCAAATTTTAATCCCATTATCGAAGCTGCCCCATCACCGATAGTCGCAATTAAAGCGGCAGACGAAAATATACCGAACGGGAGAAAAAAGATTGGTGTAAAAGCCATCACCAAGGTGGCTGGTTTTGTAAATTCGAAGATTTCTTGGCGTTTCATCGATTTTGAAAGCAAATCCAACACATTATTTGGCAAGAAATGAAATAGATTTTTTTTTGGGAAAATATAAGATAATCGCACATAATCAAGGGCGCCAAATATGAGAATTCCGGAATACCCCGCTGTAATGATCAGAAACCGCCCAAATCGCTCTCCGGAAATTCCCCAAAATTGATCCGCTTCCCATAACCCGTCCCACACATATACAGCAAAAAGCCATAAAAGTATAATTACAAGTGCGGGAAATAGATGTAACCCTTTCCTGTATATATCTATCTTGAGCGTATGGGACTCACTTTGAGGTTCATCCTTCTCGTTTTTATTATCAAAACGAGTGAGAAATAGATTAATCGTACGCTGTTCCTTAATTTTGGGTGTATTTTTAATAATGAATAGATATTGATATAGCAAGATCACAGAAATCAAGAGTGGAGTGAAAATACAGATAAAAAAGACTGAAAGTCCTTCAAAAAAAGTCTGTGGTTCCGTATGTGGCCAGAAATAAAAAGGATACAATATACCTGCCACTATCCATAATAAAAAGGTTGCAATACTATTATTAAAATTATGATCTTCCGAAAATTTCTTTCTTAATTGAAAAGCATAATAGAGCTGACCGAACGCATTAGCAATAAATACGATACTGACAGATATAAGGATAAAATTCCACGCCATTATTACATCTTAGAAATATTTTATTTCAAAAAAAAATTTGGAAATTTCTCTACAATTCCCTCATAAACAGATGTGCTATGAAGCTTTCCAAAATTGCACGGTTTTATTATAATAAATACCATCTGATCTTACATCTTTAATTCAGATGATCAGCTCATACAAAAACTCAAATTGATAAAATTTCACATAAAAAAAGAATAGAAATAAAATATAGATAAAAATAGTATAATTTTGTCCGTTTATAGCCCGAGCATAAGAACTTTCTCAAACATATCATGAACCTTCTCTTTATTTTCCCCTAACATCTTGTCCAATTGGACTTTTGCGTTTAAACCAATTTTTAATGCTTGGACAACGGTGTTTTCCATAAAATCATTAAAAACCGAATCTTTCCGTTTTGAGAAGTGTTCAACTCTGTGGAGCATTGCTTCCTTATATTCTTCTGCTGTAGAAGGTTTCAAATCAATTAACTTTCTTATTTTTAACCCATCTTCCGTAACTATTTCTTCTTGAGACATTTTTTTTCTCACCTATTCCTTCTTTTTTGTGCCACCATTATGGGCAACTTCATGTTGTTGGGTTAAATCATGTTGAGAGACGTCTAATACTCTCTCACCTTTGCTGGTATCGAACTCGTTTTCCACCTTGGAAGTAAGTTTCTTCGCTACTTGCTTTTCAATATGAGGGCGGTGTATGGTATTCATAGTACAAAATGGAGCCTCAAACACGCTCCCATCGGGCATCGCAGTCCCGAAATGGACTATACATCGTTTTGTTCTCTCAATATTCATGTTATAGGCATCCTGAAAATGCATCGAACTGATTAATAAGGTTCCGTGAGTAAACGCACTGATACTCTCCCATTCTCCGTTTATTAATATTCTGGAAAACATTTCCATTAATTTACCCGGTTTTTTCGTATATTGGAGCATTCCGGCTAAAAATCTCGCTTTTAACTGCTGCTTATCAAGCCAGTTGACTCCTTTATCTAATGTTTTACCGATATCTCCTAAAAAGTTCTCAAAGAATTGAATCTGTTCCTTTTCTTTATGTTTGATCTTTTCCCAAAATTTATTTGAGAACTCGACAATTTTTAATGGATCAAAGAAATCCATGATTGGAACCATCTCATTTGTTTCTGGGTCGATAGCTAAGTATGTGGCAAATCCACAGTCAGGATGACATGTAAACTCCACAGGCTCAACATCCGCGAGGTATGAGATGATTCTCCCAAACTCTACAATGGTAGTTAAGGGATACCACGCATTGTCAATCCCAATTTTTCCGCCTGTCTGTTTATCGACCTCTTTAATAACATCAGCATTGGTAATACGTATATCTTCCATATCCTCCGCAGTGATTCTCCCGCATAAGGATACAGGTTGATAAACAATACCTCGGACTACATCAATGTTATCAATTGCGTATTGAATGACATTTCCAATCTCCATGTCAGTTATGCCTTTTACGACTGTTTGAACTAATACCACAGAGGTTAAACCCACTTTGCGGCAATTCTCAATTACTCGCTCTTTGTATGCAAATAAATTCTTAATTCCACGAGTTTTTTCTAAAGTGGCATCATTAATGCCATCAAATTGTAAATATAAGGTATCCAATCCTTTTTCGAAGCATTCTTTTGTAAATTCGAGCCCGCCTTTTTTTCTTTGAAATCCATAGCCATTTGTGGCGCAAATTACCTCTTTAAATCCGAGATCTTTTGCCATTTTACAAATGTCTGGAAAATCCGCTCGCACAGATGGTTCTCCACCTGTAAACATGATTGCTGGTGCTGGGATCGGTTTACTTCTGAAATGCTTCATTATTCTCTCTATTTCTTCCAAAGAGGGTTCAATAAGGTATCCTGCCTTTCGAACATTGGCATAGCAGAAATTACAGTTAAAATTACATCGATTTGTAAGATCAATAAGTGCTAATGAACAAGTAGATAAATGTTGGTCACACAATCCACAATTATATGGGCATCCTCGGGGATCATCACCTTTACAATCCGGGGGATTAGCCTCTCCGTTTTTTAGGAATTGCCATTCGACATTTCCATTCTCGTCCTTTTCGGCATAATGTGTCCATTTATAATATTTTGCAGAAGAACTGATTTTGTCTTTAAATTCACCGTGTTTCGGACATTCTTTTTTCATCCAAATTTCATCATCTTCCTCGTATACCTCGGCGTCGATTTTGTCTAAACATTCGGGACAAACACTCTTCGTTTTATGATAGTATTTTTCCTTTAAGATATCCGTTCCGTCTAAATGATACAAATTAATTCACCTAATCTTGGTAAAATAGTTATTTAGTAAAATGTTTGTTTAATTAATTTATTTTTTATACTAATAAAAGAATTTGTGACAAATAATAATATAAACAATATGTTAATTCGTTTATAAATCAAAATACTTTTTTTAATATTATTTTGTATAGGTTCCTTTAAAAACCTTTCAAACAAATCATATTCTTGAAATGTGGGTTCTATTGACTATATCATTCATATAATATTGAACAATATATAGATGATGTATCACCCGCTGAACGGATTTTAGTGAAATTCGGGATTGTAAAACATATTGAAGAGTTTTCGAGTGGAATGAAAACAATGTAAAGCATGGATTCTATGGATATGTCGGATGTTATTAGAACCCTTCAGAGTTTTTAATACATTTTTTGAGAGATTTTATTTCCATTAGAGAGTGTATTTATTCATAAGCCTTTACTTATTCTTTCTAAAAGATTAGTAATATTTTGCACCCCATAAATTTCCTTCTGATTTTCTAAATTGTTTAATATGAATTCCCGAAACAAGATTTTTGAAAAGATCTGGAAGAAGACTTCAATCTATATTGATGATTATTTTAAGGCTATTTATGAAACAGAGAAGATAAAGGACGAGTTTTGTACAATTTCTAAAAGGGCAGAGCTGGAAAAGCACTTAGAAGATCGATGTAGATGGACAAAAAACCTTGCTAACACCTTTCTAATGCAATATTTAGTTCACCCATGAGCAGAGTATGATTTTTTAAATGAGATGAAAACCTTTTTTTATGAAGAATCCTGATAAATCTAAAACGCTCTCCACCTATATAAATGACGGTTTTCTCCCACTTTAATTGAAGGGTGATATATGAATTGATTCGGAATTCATTCATCTCTATATTGAAGATTTTTATAATTTAAAGATTTTTCCCATAGTTCAAAAATGAAAAGAAAAGATTATTGTGAAGTTTTAGGTCGGATATAGCCCATATAAGCTCCGAAAATTCCAATGATCCCCGAGGACCATGCCATAAAATAGAAGAAGGTAAATCCCAAGCTTCCAAGTAATATGAAAATCCTATCAATTGCAAAACCGAGGAAAATCAAGATGAATCCCACAGACATCACTGCTAATCCCAAAAAACCCATTTTAAATATCTTTTCTTGGATATTTCTATAAAATTCTATAGATCGCAACAAAAAGGGGAGATATATCATTAACATATAGGCAAAGACTGCAAAAAATGCGATGATATCCAGAAGGGTATTTCCTCTCTCGTAAATTATCAGTGTATAAAAAGCGGTAAATGCTCCATAACCTATTACTACATACCTATGCCATAGATTATAATCATCGTGAAATAATCTCACTTTTAGTATATAGGATAAGGCAATCGCAATAGTTACCAGAAATTCACTCAGCCGAAAGTCAGAAAGTCTATAGATAAACCACAAACTAAATGGATCCAAAGCAGAGTAATTGAAACTAATGACAACAAAAATTTTAGAAATCCAAGAAAAGACTATGGCAAAGAAGTAAAGCAAAAAGATGGCAAACAGAAGAAGTGTTAAAGTGTGACGTTTTGACAGATATTTTAGCAAAATAAGGACTAATATTATGAGCGAGAGAATGATTATAATCGTTTCAAAAATCATTCCAATAAAATTTAGAAGTATTTGTTCCTCAACCATATAAATGAATAAGGGTAAACATATTTAAATCTAATAGTAAGATGCCATAAATATTACACAAGAAAGTTTCAGGTTAGGTATGTGATGGAGAGTTATTCATTCTGAACTAATATACTTTTTGTTTGGATGATCTTGAGAAAAAAATAAAATGAACTCTTCAAACATAGTCCAAATATATTTAAAAATATACTATTCGCTTCAAAAAACTTTTTTTTCCATATTTTTTTTCATAAATCTAAGACCAAAGATTATTATATTGCGAAAATATTTCCTCTTGTCATTTTATTAGACAAAAACTACAACTATATTTGTATGGACACTCTTGTAAACAACAATGGAGCAAATTATATTTTATATCGGAATTATTATATTCAGTCTCACCACATTGTCGTTCCTTATTTTAAAGAAAAGAAATGTAAAAGTGGCATCGCTGAATATGATCGTAAACTTTGTAACCATAGCTTCCTACATTCTGATGGCGAGTGGATTGTTGGTATTTCCTGCGTCGAATAGTGAACTGATCTATTGGACTCGATGGGGATTCTATGCTGTGAGTTGTTCCTTCTTAATGGTTGAGATTTCAATGATTAAAGGACTTGAGAAAGAAACTCTGTTGGAAATCTTGCTATTTAACTCGATGGTGATGATAACCGGATTATTCGCAAGTATTACCGCAGATTTAACAAAGTGGTTGTTCTTTTCCCTTAGTTCTTTCGCGTATTCATATGTTTTAGCTTTAATCAGCAAGAAGCCTTCTAAGGAGAAATTTATTCTATTATTTGTTGCGATTTTTTGGACGGGATTTCCCGTTTTCTGGCTATTATCTCCGGCGGGACTTATGATTTTAGATGCATTCTGGACCGCAATATTCTACTTAGTGCTTGATTTGATCACGAAAGTATTTTTCGGCTACTATACCACGATGAAATACAATAGAGAATAATCTTTGGATGTAGAAGCTTTTTTTTCCTTATTTTTGTTTAACACTCATTAAAGTTAAGTAATTGAATTAATTTACATACATAGTTTAAGATCTCTCTAAACTCCTAAAACGACTTTATGAAAATCTTAGTTATTAGCGACGGAAAATATGGGGATCGAGCAGCAAAAACAATTCGCAAAAAATTTCCCAGAACACAATTCATTGTTATTAGGGAGAGAAATCCTCGTATGCTCATTGATGAAGTCAGTCTTAGCACAGAACTGATCGAGAAAATTGAGTGGGCAGAGCTTCTTATTGTCTATGTGAGACATCCTGATGTGGTAATGCAAATCTGTGAATTTAATAAACCTAGTATTATTGCTGTTGATTTCGGTAAGGGTTATTTAAGACAAGTTAAATCGATAAATCCAAACATCGTAATGCCTAAGGCGATGTGCAACGTCCACCCAGATACAGGAATACCAGAAGTAGATACTTATTTTAGCGAATACGGATTTCCCACCTACAAAATTGAATTGGAAAACTCTCAAGGAGATTCACCGATTATAAAGAGCGTAGAATTACTCGTGGAGAGTCCCTGCGGAGCTTCTGAGGGAGCTCTGGATAATCTGATTGGAAAAAAATTGATCCCTGAGACTATTACGGCATATGGTGTAAATATTCGGCATGAATGTCGAGAACCTATTTCAGTGATGCTCACGCATGATGATATCGCAGATTCTTCTGCGTCTCTGCATATCATAAACCTGCTTGAAGCCATAGAAAGAGAAATCCCCGAACAATTCCTATCTAATACTGTTTTGGGGGAATATGCCAAGAAAAGACGCCAAGAATATAAATGTCTTAAGCAAGCTTCAGATTTATTCGATAATTACTTGTAGATATTTTATTTCCTATTAAATCAATTTTTTAAGAATTAAATAAGATTCAAAATAATTTTAATGATTAAGTTATTTCTATGGAGTTAATTCCTCAAAATCCGAAAAAAATCTAATTATAGAAATATTCACGAAT
>WJIN01000289.1 GCA_014730295.1 Promethearchaeota archaeon
ATATTGTTTGGCGTTCATGATAAGCTGCCGTAATTTATATGCGGGTTCCGGAATCTCGACACCCCACGCATCCTCCACCGCCTTGGTGGGGGTGATGTGGTGTGGAATCGGACAAATTCCGCAGATCCTCGGCGTAATTCGGGGGACATGCTCGCAATATCGTCCTTCCACGAATTTTTCAAAAAATCTCGTCGAAGTGATATTGAATTGAACGTCCTTTACTTTTCCATCATCGTCTATTACAAGATGTAGACCGCCGTGACCCTCTAATCGAGTGACCGGCTCAACTTCTATTTCTTTTACCATTTTTATTCTTCCTCCTCTAATTTTGTATCATGACGTTTATGTCCTAAAGTACTATCAGCTACAGTAAATCGATTAAATAATCCCGCGGGATCTTTAATCATTTCCATAACTTCTTCAGGATCTCTGTCTGCTGTAAGTGAACCTAATGTACTAATGAATTTACTTCCTTGCTCTTTAATTCCTGGTGGGGCACCATAACATCCTAAACATGGCGCATTTGCTTTATTTGGACAAATAGTTCCGCAACCAGCTTGAGTTACAGGACCTAAACAAATATATCCTTGCTCTAAAAAGCAATCTTCCATATTAGGTAGACCTTCATAATCTCGTTTTAGGGCTACAGGCACTTTATCAGCAACATCTCTGTCGCAATGACTACACACTGTTTTTGAACTAAATTTGAAGTTTGGATCATCCTTTAGTAAGAACAATGCGGCACCAATAATCTCATCCATGATATTATTACCAGTTGGATTTACATCTAAAACTAATTTTGAACCATTTTCAGTTTCGATTTCTTTCGTCTCAAAACTATCGGGTTCATAAGCTAATCTCTGGAGTAAATCGCCTCTAAAATAGAAATTTGTAATGTTTGACACTCCTAAATACAAATCAAGAAAGTGCTGTAAACTAGCTGCTTGTTCCTCATCAACTAAATCGATACTTTCAATCAATGCTTTAAGCTGTTCTGCTTTTTCACCTGGTTTCGCTGTTGGTCTAAAACACCCATAACAATAATCTCCATCATGGGGACACATTAAATCGCACCCAGCTGCGGTAATAGGTCCATAACAAAGTTCTCCTTTATCTAAGAAACATCCCTCACTGAATAATTCACAAGAATCACAGACACAACCCTCCTTATTCAATGATTCTGGCCCTTCTCCGGCTAATGTAAGAAGATATGATACTGCTGCAACAATGTTTTCGGTACGTGGAGGGCACCCAGGAATGAACACATCCACATCTATTAAATCCTTAACATTTATGATATAATCTTCGAATCCTGGTACATTTTCAGTTGGTTCTTTTGGATCATCATCGGTTATCGATTCTGCTTCCATAAATTTCCGTTTTATCAAGTCTTCCGGATCATATAAGTTTGCTAATCCTTTTACACTTCCATAACATGCACAAGCTCCGATTGCGACGATAATTTGGCATTTTTCTCTCATTAATTTGACATGTTCCGTATCCTCTTTCGTCCGTGCTACACCTTCAATGAAACCAACCAGAACGTCTCCTTTCTCTCTCTCCTTCATCGAATCAATTTTAAAATCCACGACTGCTGGCCAATATACAATATCAAGCTCTGGTAATATTGGCAATAATCCAAGGTGTGCGTTTAAAAGACTCTGATGGCATCCCCAGCACGAAGAAAGCTGCATAAAAGCTACTTTTACTGCCATAATCTTTTCAATTCTTTCGTGTAATTTAATTATTATTGATTTTGAAAATTTTAAATAAATTATAAAATTTGTCAAATGAGTTTTTGCGAGAAGTTCTTTCCTATGAGAACTTTCAACACAAAAATGTTCACTTTAGATAAGAAAAATGTAGATCAAAATTAAAAATTATTATTAATCCAGATAAGAAAAGAGTTTTATTTAGTTATTTGAAAATGTGTTTTATTTAAAAATCAAAAAATTTCTGACCTTTTCTTAAACATAATTCTCCGACTTTGCCTTTCTCAAAAGTCGAATAATATACCTTAAGCCTCGATAAGAATTTTCCAAATATTCAATCAAGGTTGGATAATTCATCCTTACATGAAATGTACCCTCTCCCAAATTAGATATCAAATATTGTGTAAAATCCATTCGAAGTTTATGAAACTCAACTCGAAATTTATCTGTGCGGCGATAAATTATGCATTCTTTTAGAATTTCTAAAATTTTCTTTTTGATAATACCTTTCTTCACCAACCGATTAAGCTGCTTAGTTATCGTTCGAATTGAAGTAGAACTAAAATTTTCATCGAAAAAAACAGATAAATAAAAGCAGAACTTAAAGACCGCTTTTGTTAAAGCATGTTTACTCATCTCGATATCTTTATCTCGATATTCTACTCTATAACTTTGATCTAAATGATATAAACTTCTTTTCAGTATATCATCGAACTCAAAGTGCAAATCTGAACGTTTAGGAAGATCATTTCGGATATCTTTTCCATATAATAATACTGAATTGTATGGGTATTTTAAATCCAGAATGCTCCATTCATAGTTTGAGAACGATTCTCGACAAAACAAATCTTTATTGAGCAAGCTCTTCAGAGAATTATACCCAATCCAAATATTAAAACCTTCATATTGTCTTTTTTCAAATTTAGTTGTGGTCCAATCTTTCTTTGGAACCGCTTCCAGTGAATTCAAAATCACTACAATATCAATATCCTTTTTTATCCAATCCTTTGGCAGGTTATTATCAAAAAAACTACCAATCCCAAAAATAGAAACGATATTTTCATCGAACCGAATCCTTAAATCTTTAATTAGAGAATCTACCAAGGATTTCATTATATCTCCCTTTTTAGTTAATTTGGGTATCATCCTACTTTTTATAGGTATTGTAATAGAAATCTAGATTTCAATTGTTAATTAATTCAAATGTTGTAATACTGACTTGCAATCATATCCGCGATATGAATTAATTCACTAAGTTTGTTAGGTTTGAAAGGTTTGTAATGTGCCCATTTGCCATGGTGGAATATAATACCAAGAGAAATCTCATCATCATAACCAACTCCATATTGTTTCATGACTGCAAATGCTTGATCAATATGCAGATCCTTTCCCGTCAGATCAAATCGCTCACATAATTCTATTTTAATGCTCTTAACTGATTGGCGAGATGTATAGACTGTTCGATTTTGGAGATTTTTTTTATAAGCGTAATAGGGTATTTTACCGAAATCATGACAAAGAGCAGTCTGTATCACTTTCGAACTATCTAACTTATTATATCCATAAGACATATTTACCGCCTGACTTTCTCAAAAGGATTTGAAACTATCTATGATGCTTGGATCTTTCCAAATCTGAAAGGCGTAATTAGTGACTAATAGTGTGTGATCGAAAAGACCGCCAATATATTTTCCATGATGATTTAATGAAGCTGGCAATCTTTTACTTTCTTTTAATATTTCTTCAATGTTTACTTTTGAATCGGGTTCAATATCCATTTGGCCAAGAAAGTATTTTAATCCCATGGAAGAGATTGAGAGAGATTCGGATATATTCCCATCAATAAAGCAATTCATTTCAGTCATTATAATATGGTATTCTTCTATTTTATTATAATCATAGAGAGTGGAAATTTTTTATTATTTACCATTTTTTACGCAGAAAGCCACGTCCTTTAGGGCGTGGATGAATGCATTTAAAAATCACCAAACTCAATAAGTTATATCCTTTTTATACCATCGAATTGATTAGGATATGATGGAATATCGAAAAGATGCTCATAGAGTCTATTCTCTCACATACCACTTAATTTTCGTAGTAAAATCCCGTCAACCCGTGTTTATAGAGGGGATTGGTATTATTGAAGCTCTAAAAGCAAAGATTATTGAACTATCAGAGAA
>WJIN01000290.1 GCA_014730295.1 Promethearchaeota archaeon
GGGTAAGGGAATAAAGGGATGCTTTCCTCGAAAAGCATGGAGATCTGACCCACAAATACCACAATACGCAATCTCCAATAGAATTTCATTTGATTTTGGTTCTGGAATCTCCACTTCCTCTATGGAGACTTTATTTGGTTCAGGAATAACTAATCTTTTCATAATCTTTCATTTGAAATTTTATTTTTAGTAGTGATAATTTGAATATTAAATGTAACCTTTTTAACTATCAATTGGCTCAAAAATTAATCTTAGATTAAAATATAATAACTTTCACATTTAGCATAGCTAAAATCTATATCTTAGTAGTATAGATTTAACCTTAAGTAAGATTAAATCTAACTTAAGAAAGAAATAAAAAAATAAATTCTACCATTTGACTGTTATAGCTTGTTCGGGACATGCATCGACACATTTTAGGCATCGATTGCAAAGGGAACCCCAAATAGGAGTGATACGCCAATCCTGGGGATCATACGGATTTTCTTGCTTGTCTTCGGTTCCGATGGTCTCATGCATCAAAAATACCGCGGGATCACACGTTCGTAAACATTTAGCACAATCTCTTGGATCAACCTTTCCATTCTCCCCACAGAGAGAATAATCAATTTCGATTTTTGTTCTTCCCATTTTTTTTCACCTCAATTAATATTCTCCGTCAAATCCGGGGAATTCTTCTCTTGGAATTAAATTTAACGCATCATTATTACACACATGACGGCACACTCCACAGCCAAAACATTTATCATAATCAATAATAACTCTGTCCATGGAAGGAATGTAGCGAATCGCATTAAATTGACACATCGCAACACACTGTTTACAGCCTTGGCATTTGTCTTGATCCAAATCAATAATATATTCCGCCTTGTAGAATGCTTTTAGGTCAAAATTGGTCCGAAGAGTAAGACCTCCGCATTCAGGACTTTCGCACGAGCAAATAGCATTAATATACGGAACGGGCTGAAACCATACAGATGCGATATATCCTTTTTTATTATTCTGTTCTAAAATTTCGATAGCTTCTTCTCTACTGATTGGGTTTGTTCGCTCTTTTGGCATAAACCGAGGCATTTTTTCCAGAACACCTGAAAGAGCACCAAAATTGAGGCACACCGCTTCTTTTTCTCCTCGCTGCATCCACCTGCACATGCAATAATTACATAAGATTGGTTCAGCGGCCAATTCTGAAAGAATTGCTTTTCCATCCTCTAAAGGTATTGCTTGACCAAAATGACCATCAGCTCGTTGCGCATTTCTTCCCTCCTTTTCACTATGGATCATATTTTCAGCTTTCCAGCGAAGTAACCGCCCGATAATTGGCATTTGAAGCTTATATCCCAAATTTTTTGAGGAGAACCCCATGATTTTTCGAATGAACACCGTTTCAAAATTCATCCACTGCTCTTCGAGATAATTCTTAAAATCCTCCTCATCTCCAAGCTGATCGGCTTGATAATTCTTCGCGTTCATATACCATTTCTTCCCAGCGCCGTGCTTTAAGCACCATTGACACATAATCTCAATATCTCCTAATTTTTCTAAAAATAGTCTTATATGTATTAGTTTTTGTAGGGAAAGTATTTAAAATTTAAAGCTTTTTGAGATAACTTCGAATATTAAATATCGAAAAGTATGAGTATTTTAGTGTTCTTATTGGAAACCATTTGTAAGTAATTTGTAGATCTTTTTTGCACATTCTTCTATGCTATGTTTATCCGTTCTAATAGTAAGCATTGGTTCACTAGGTTCTTCATATTCTGCTTGAATGCCGGGAACATTGTCAGCTTTTCCTTCAAGGGCTTTTTTATAGATATTTTGGGGTGCCCCTTTAGTATCTGCGCGTTTCATCTCTCTTTTCATAGCAACTTCCAAAGGGCATTTTAAATAAACCTCGTTATAATTCGGAATTATCTCTTTTGCTAATGCTCGGTATTTTCGAAGATTGCCAGTAGCGTCCATGATTACATTTATGCCGTTCTCAACCAATAATTTTGCCATATAAGAAAACGCATTGTAGACCAATTGCCTTTCTTTATCTGTGTATTTTGGCTCTGGAGTGATATAACTCCGCAGTTCATCTGTCTTAAGGATTTGGGTTTCTATGCCATTCTGACCTAATTGATGTTGTAATGCTTCAGCGATGACGGACTTGCCCGCTCCGGGGAGACCAGTCAACCAAACCGCAAAACCATTCTTTTTCATTAAAAATCACTTAAAATATCGTTTTAAACCCTCAATTGATATATTATCTACAGTGAAAATTTCGTGAATAAACTTGAAAATTTTCCTTCTTATAGAAGAATCCAAATCGGGATACCAAACGGGAGATGCGATTACTAACCCTCTCCAAGCAAAAAAAGGCGCAGCTAATGTCAAGATTTCATGATCTCCAGTCTTTTCTAAATAGGTTTTCCAAAATAAATCAAATAATTCAAAAAACTCATTCATGAGCTTTCCTTCTGTTTGCAATGAATAAAAAAGATAATTTATGCTCAGCGCGGTCATATCATCTGCAGCTTCGCCCCATTCCCCTCTACTTCGGTCAATCACAGAGAATTCAGCCTTTTCACGAAAAAGGATATTCCAGGGATGAAAATCCCCGTGAACTTGACATAATCGTTCTTTTTTATTTTTTATTTTGTATCTCCAATCAATACATTTCTTTTCAATTGACTTTAATTCTTTTTGAGTGGTAAAATCCAAATCATTGGGGTAGCTATCAGTTAATCCCATGATACACTCTCCGTGACCTAGCAATTCTCTAATTCTTCTCTTGTATAACGCATCTGTATCCTCTTTCGGGGTATGTATTATTGCTAAATATTCCGCCAAACTCTTTGCTCTTTCCTTGTCTAAAGGAGAGACTGATTCAATTTCTACAATCTTTTCCAAATCCTGAAAATAAAGCGTTCCATCGATCTTTTCTCTTACTAAAAATAGTTCTTTACAATCTCCCGCTGATTTGAACTCATCCTCAGTGGTAAATGATCCCACATCTATCGATTTTGCGTGTGCCGGTAATTTATTATAAGATGAATGGGCTAACAATAAAGATTTCGCCCTATCATAGAAGAACTGATGTCCAAACTCATTTTTATTCATGGTTGACATTATATAACTTTTTTTCTCATTATTTACAATTAATTCTATGAGTAAATTTTTTCCATAGCCAAATTCTTTTAAATCCTCATCGGAAGCTTTACTTTTATCTATTGGACCAATATATTCAATAACGATTTTTGTATCTAAGAGTTCTTCTAAATAGGTTTGTATTTTTTCTCTAAAATCAGTTTCGGGCATTTGAATTCCTCTTATGTTAACTTCTCAAATTAGAAGGTTTTGATTAAATAGCATTTCAGAAAATTACAGAATTTTATTTAAGCGTTTTGTTTAAGAATTATTAGATATATTCCCAATAACAAGATGGATTAAAGTAAATAAGTTATAAACTAAATTTTTTTAAAATTATACAAACTTTCAAAAATTGTCATGAAGTCAAAGTTCATCGAAGATTATCAGTTCGGAAGAATTGAGATTAACAACAAAACTTATACTAATGATGTTATTCTTCTTGGAAAAGAAGTCTTACCTGAATGGTGGAGAGAAAGAGGGCATAGTCTAGCTAAGAAAGATTTGGAAAAGGTTATAGATTATAATCCAGATGTGCTTATCGTGGGCACCGGGAATTCTGGAAGGATGACCGTTCCTAGAGATTTGCCAAAGAAATTAAATCTTAAAGTAAAATCATACCCTACAAAGACCGCAGTAAAGGAATATAATAAAAGACTTGAGAACGGGAAAAAAATAGCTGGTGCTTTTCATCTGACTTGCTAATTTCAGTTTTTCTATTTCGCAAGAGTTTATTAAAAAGCTACCGCTTGACCATCTTTCCTGGTTTCTGAAGCACCTATATAACCATTTTCTACCTTGAAAATGATTTGGGCCCCTCCAAAATTTAAATAATGGCCTTTGGAAATATGATGGCCTTTGTTGTTCAATTTTTCTAATGTTTTCTTTACAAAGCCATTTTCCACACTTATATTCATTCCACTCATATATCTCCACCGTGGCGCATCAATAGCTGCTTGTGGATTTTCTCTGTAATCGAACATGCGAGTGATCATTTGCACATGTCCCTGAGGTTGCATAGCACCTCCCATTACCCCAAAACTCATTAAAGGTTTTCCATCTTTGGTAACGAACGCTGGAATGATGGTATGATATGGCCGTTTATTTGGACCCACTTGATTCGGATGTCCTCTCTCCAAGGTAAAACAATTCCCTCTATTCTGAAGACTTATTCCTGTATGTGGAATAACAATTCCAGAACCGAAGCCGAAATAATTTGATTGGATATAAGAGATCATCATTCCATTCTCATCCGCAGCGGTTAAGTATACTGTATCTGATTTGCCGCTGGGGTGTCCTGGTCTAAAAGACTTCGCCTTTTCAGTATTAATTAAATTCGCTCGCTCTCTGAGATAATCTTCTCTCAATAAATCTGTGGCAGGGAATTCTAAACGTTCAGGATCCGAAATATATCGGTGAGCATCCGCAAATCCCAATTTCATAGCCTCAATTTGAAAATGCAGAGACTTATGTGAATTTTTTTTATAGTTTTCTAATCCAAATTCTCTTAGAATTCCCAATGTAATTAAGGCTGTGAGACCTTGCCCATTTGGAGGTAATTCATGTAATCGGATTCCGTTATACTCTATACTTAGCGGCTCTTGCCAAAGGACTTTATGATTCTTTAAATCATTGATAGAGATCTTTCCTCCAGTTTCTTTTGCATGTTCTACAATTTTTTCGGCTAATTCACCATTGTAAAAAGACGTACCTTTTGTCTGGGCAATTTTTTGTAGGGATTTGGCTTGATCAGGGGATTTAAAAATCTCACTCGGTTTTGGACTTTCTCCGTTTGGTAAGAATACTCTATGGAATTCTGGGAATCGCTTTTTTTTATATACCCTGCTCGCATTTTTCCATATATCTGCAATAATTGGAGGTACTAAGAATCCTTCTTTCGCATAATTTAAAGCGGGCTTAAATAACTGCTCGAATTGTAATTTTCCGAACTTTTTCCATAGTTCGACCCACGCGGACACTGCTCCTGGAATAGTCACAGTATCCCATCCTAAAAACGGCATTTTTTTGTATTGGGAAAAATATTCTTCAGTCCAATTTGATGGAGATTTCCCACTCGCATTAAGACCGTGTAGTTGCCTTCCATCCCAAACTATCGCAAACGCATCTGACCCAAGACCATTGTTGACGGGCTCTACAACAGTTAAAGTTATCGCGGTGCAAACTGCAGCATCTACCGCATTACCCCCTAATGATAACATTTTAAGACCGGCTTGAGCTGCTAAAGGATGGGAGGTAGAGACGATATTCTCTCCCAAAATTGGCATCCTTTTGGAGTAATATGGAAATTTCCATTTAAAATTAGAGTTCATTTTTAAATATAACAGGTTGATATTTGTATAAAATTAGAATTGTTAAGATTAAAATATTATATATAGATAAATTATGGTCAATTTAGGAAAGTTGCGTTCTTAATTCTTCTGACATACCAGTTCCAACATTTCCACTGGTTTTATCTTCTATTATAACCATTTGTTCAAATAACTCGGTATACCCATCTTCAAACTCCCTTGCGAATCTCATGAAGCTATTGTTGGATATTCGCTTGGCCAATACATTATATTTTTTGCTGTTTTCATCGATCAGTGTATATTCAGTAATTATAGGGCTATTAAACGCATCATTGCCGTATTTTGGGCTGACTTCCACTTCTTTGAGAGGAATTGTTTCATTTCCATTCCATATATATCCCGAAACTTCCACTCCATTTTTTCTATAATCTTTTCGAAACCCCGATGCCCAGTCTTTGAATTGGAAATGACCCGCATACCACTTCTCAAATTCGTGCCAATCTCTATACCCCCAACTTTTATCGCGTTGTCCATACCCGTTTAATTCGATTTTTCTCCCATTTTTTTGTGTCAAGGTTCCCGTAATTATTCCCGAAGATTCAAAATGTCGATGCCAAGAAGCCGAAGAATCTTTTCCGAAATAATAGATTGGATGTCGATTTGAAAAGGTGAGTTCGAATGTATATTTCCGTGAATTATATTTAATTTTCCATTCTTCTAATGGTTTGATTATTTGATAACTCAGTTTCTTGTCTGAAAGCATTTCATCAATATGATTTTGGATGTATTCAGTTAGTTCTGGTTCACGATAATATACATCTCGCTTATTATCCCTGAAAAGAATAAAGACAAATTCTCTTTTATGTTCATTAGGGACAATTCCTAACGTTGTAAAACCCGATATTTTATTTTCCGAATCTATCCAATTAAAATAATACGATTCTCTCCATTTTTCCCTCTCATCTGGCTTATGAAGATAATCATCAGAGAGATTTTCATTCATTTCTTCCTTTTTTTCACTCATTTCTACTCCTCAGCCATTAGGTATAATGATGGTCCTTCTTTTTTTTTCTTTCGCGGTGTTCGAAAATGTCGTGTGATTCCAGCATCAAAATCCGTTTCCATAAATTCTGGAACATACTTACTCATTGTTCGTTCTGTAAGGTCCCAGTCAATTTGATCGGTTATTCCTACAAAGTTCGTATATCTCGCATATCCATAACAATAAGCATAGGCTCCCGCAATTAATTTTTGTTTACGATCCCACTGGGAAAATTTTATATATAGCTCCTTTTGTGCGTTTTTCGCGTAATGATTATATCCATCTAACACATCCAAGTCCATGGGTATTACTTCATCCCCCTCTCTTCTCATTAACGCAACTCCAGTTATCCTCTCAGTAAATGTTTTTGGTTCTGTGTCCATCGTCGCAAAATTATCGAACTCGGCTTTTACATTTTTTAATCGAAACGCAAACGCAATATTGGAGTGAGGTGCTGTTGCTTTTGTTTCTGACCATGGAAAATGTGGATTACCTCCATCGTATAAATGCATGATCTCTCTAAAAACAAGAATCTCATCCTCATCAATTTGATAGGGTCCATGATCGCACAATTTCGCCCGAGCTTCACATTCATCCAAGAATGCGGTTACTTCGATGTTTGCCATAGTTTTCTTTATCTTTTTAACCTCTTCAGTTTCAACCTCTTCAAGTTGATCGAGAGTCCAATCTATATCTTTTTGATCAATAGCGGGATAATTTCCGTCTAAATCACTTACAAATAGTTCATTATCAGGATAATAGGAAGAAGCAAGCCGTTTCCAAAAATCAAGGACATAAAGGGTTTCCTCCCTTTTTTTTGAGCTCACTTTACTTGGATTTCCCCCCATTCGATGGATTTCTCCCATTCTTCCCTCCATATAATATAAAGGAATATAATTAATAGTTAAAGCATTTAGTTCAGATAGAATTTTTCTACTTGCTTTTCCCATTTTTTCGGGAGTAGTTTTTTCTGCGACCTTTTTTAATATATCATAAAGCATATCATATGCGTTATAAAAGGATACGCATATATAAGCAGTA
Organism: Promethearchaeota archaeon; assembly: GCA_014730295.1. Next base: position 7,525 of record WJIN01000290.1, read on the forward strand.
ACAGGGAATAATTGGGATTCCAACAATCCTCGTTTGTTAATTTGAGCATCCAATGTCTCAGAAATATGGGCGATTAACTCGTTAGCTTCTTTTACATTCATAATGATAAAGTGAATAAATTTTAATGCTAATAAAATCTTACTAATGTTAATTGGTTGCTTAGGTTTTTTTAAACCATATCATAAAATCACAAAAAAAATGGAATTTGGGGAATTTTATGAAGATCTTAGGGAAAGGATTATCTTGCTCCTCCAAGGAAGAGGCTATAGGGGAACTGGTATACATTAAAAATGTGCAGGATGTAATCGCCTTATTTGATAATGCTCAAGGTAAAATTTGCTTAGTAGAAGATGCGGGGACCACCACATTAGGACCGATTTTGTCCGATATCGAAGGAGTGGTATGTACAACCGGGGGACCGGGCTCCCATCTTGCTATTGTCTCACGTGAGTTTGATATCCCTTGTATTATGGCAATAAATATCAAATCTGAAAATCTTCTTAAATTAGATGGATTGCACGCCAAAATAATAACCGAAAACGAAGATGACGGAGTATTATACTCGTTATAATAAAAAACCATATAGAATTAAAGAGAAAACTCAGAAATTATGAAGTATATACGACACTTTCACGAAAATTATCAAAAAATTAAACTTTTAGGTGGGAAAGGCCTAAATCTGGTTAAATTATTCAATGAACGGTTTAATGTCCCGCCAGGTTTTATTTTAACAACCGAAGCTTATAAAGATTTTATGAATAAATCTGAGCATAAAGAGAAATTATCTAACTTGATTTCAAAAGATATCCAACCGAAAAATGTACTATCCGATTCGCAAAAAATTCAAAACTTAATCTTGGATTCTGAAATTCCAATCGAGATAATAAATGAAATAAAAAAAGCATATATTAAGATTAATGAGCATCTTGAGGGATATAAAAGATTTGCTGTAAGATCCTCGGCGACCATAGAAGATTCTCAAATGGCTTCCTTTGCGGGTCAGGCAGATACCTATCTCTTTCGAGAAAGTCTAGAAGAAATTCTCTTTTCAATTAAAAAATGTTGGGCATCTCTTTATTCTCCACGTTCCATCTTATATATAATTCAATTGAATAAAATGGGTAAGAATATATCTCTTGATCAAGTATATATGGCGATAATTGTCCAAGAGATGATCCGCTCGGACATTTCGGGAGTTCTCTTTACAGCAAATGTGTTGAATAATGATCGAGATCAAATTCTTATTAATTCTTGTTGGGGATTGGGGGAAGCTTTAGCCAATAATATCGTCATTCCCGATACCATTATCTTGGACAAGAATTCATCTCAGGTCGTTCGACAAATTATTGGAAAAAAGGAAAGAATGGCGGTTCCAGATATTGAACACTCTTGTACAAAAATCACCAAAACAAGACAACACCTAAGGAATGATTTATGCCTCACAGATGAACAAATTAAGAATCTTCATCGCTGTGCTGTTGATATCGAATCTTTATATGAATATCCCCAAGATATTGAATGGGCTATCAAAGATGACGAAATCTTTATCTTACAGACTCGACCTATCACTACCTTAAATTAATTTCTTCACAATGAGAAAAGAAAAGGATTGGGTGATAAGCTGAGAGTTTTAAGGCTTTAAAAACGCCTTTTTTCCGAGGAATATGAATAATTCTCCTAATTCAAAAAGAGTAAGCGGTTGGATAAGCATTGCCATTTTATTTCTTAATTCTTGTTTGTCTAACCCTGCGGTGATTAATTTTTCAATATCTTGTATATAATCTTCCATGTTTAAAAACAAGATCTCAATTTTCGCAACACCCGTCAGTTCTTCAATATCTTTATCCAAATGTTCTTCAATTTGATTTAAAAGACCGAGTTTCACTTTAGGTACTAATTCATATTTTTTAATTAACCGATTGATCTCTTCTAATATGATATTTAAGGATAAATTCCAATCTGCTGTTTCTTTATATTTTGGGATTAAAATCTCGCTTATCATTATTTCATAAAGCGTTTTTGGGGCTTTATCATCAAACTCTACCTCTGTTCCGGTACTTAACTCTAATTTTGTAGTTTCAGCCATCTTTACTCGTTAAATAGGGATTAAATTCGATTTCTATTCTACTTAATAATTAATCGATTTCGCAATAAAAAATGTTTTCATTAAAAATAGTATGACGAACTTTATAAACTAGTAATAAAACTTCTCTGTCTCTGTTAGCGATTGAAATCCATTCTCACGGATTACTATAAGGTCTTCTGTTCTCGCCCCTCCTAATCCCGGAATATATAGCCCGGGCTCCACTGTGACACACATCCCCTCTCTAAGATCCTCATCTGATATCGGAGAGAGATAGGGATTTTCATGAATATCTATTCCAACTCCGTGGCCTAAACTATGAATGAAGCGAGATCCCCATTCTTGATTTTTTTTTTCAAAATATTTGCGGACGAGGGAATCCATTTCAGAGCCTTTTTTCCCCGCTTTAATATGTTCTAATCCAAATTTTTGACCCTCGTTCACTAAATTCACCAATTCTCTTTTCTTATTTTCTTTATCTGTATTGTCCGGTTTAAAAATGAACGTTCTCGTCATATCAGAACAATAACCGTTATATTTCGCTCCTATGTCCACGATTATTATATCGCCTTTTTCAACGGTCTTATCTGAGGTTTTCGCATGCGGATACGCTGAGCGCGAACCAGAAGCTACAATCGTATCAAATGATGTACCATCTGCCCCCGCTTTTCTCATCTCAAATTCTGCAATAGCGGCTAATTCCTTTTCGGTTCTTCCCTCTTCGATACTTTCGTATATGGCTTTAAATCCTTTTATTCCTAGATCTGCGGCTTTCTTCATTCGTTTAATCTCTTGTTCGGTTTTTAGAATCCTCGAATCATCAAGGATTTCAGAAGCGCCGATAAACTCTATTTCTTTATATTTTTCTTTCCATGTCTTATATTTTTTCACGTTCACGTAAGTATCTTCGAAGCCCAAAGTGGAGAGGTTGAGACCTTTAATCTTTTTTTCAATAAAATTCTCTTGCCCTTGCGGAAGTCTTATCAATTCAAACTCTTCGGCAAATTTTGGTTGTGATTCGATCCTTTTCTTCGCTTGATCATATTCCAACGCGCTCAAAAAAATTTTAGTTTTCTTGGTTAAATTTTTCGATCCTGGGGATGGGATTAGTATGGTAGTATCGCTTTCAATCCGAAAACCCAACAGATATAATATATTTTGTTGTTTGGTCACTAAAAGGGCATCAATTACATCAAATTTCTTATGAGATTTTATCTTCTCAATTATTTTTAGGTTCATATTGGTATTATTATCTTAATTAATTCAAACTAATATTATCCTACTATTTTCTATAAACCAAATATGCTAAACAGAAATCTCTTACAAATTTTTCATTTCGAGTATAAATGGGAAAAAGTGTTGAATACCATGCCATCTTCTTTAATCCAGTATCAGATAAGAGCCGATGGATTTCATCAATACTTTCAATGAAAATATGTGTATCATCGTGCGAAAAGAATAAGTCATAAATCAATTTACTCTTTTTATTATTAACGGTGGTGAGTTGAAAAAAAAATAATCCATTTTCGTTTAAATGATTATATATGTTTTGTAATGCTATTTTAGGCTTTCCTAGATGTTCCACTACATCAATCGCAGTTATAATATCAAATCTTCTCTTAAAGGGTATAAGTTCTTCTACGTTTGCTTGCTTAATCTTACAACTCAGACGTAGGTTTGCAATTGCCACAGCAAATTCAGAGATATCCATTCCAAACAGATCAAAATCATTTCTAAAGAGAGAAAGAAAATTACCAAAAGCACAGCCTATATCAAGCAGAGTTTTGTGATCTTTGGAAAATTGCAAAATAACTTTTCGGAATTTTTTCAATCTCCATTTGTTTAGATTTAAAAGCACCTCATAAGAAAGCATTGATGTGTCGATCCCATATTTACTTTTCAGAAAATAATCTTCTGAATACTTCTCAGGTTTATCCTCACTATTCATTAATTTTCCACTAAAGAAGGACTTATAGGTTTTTATTTAAGTTTTAAAAACGCACATGGCTAAAAAACATTATTACATGATAAAGATTAAGAGATTTCAAGATATAATATCTTCCTACATAAAATCTTTGAGATATCCAATTAAACATATAAATTTATCTATAATTTGTTGTTAATACATTATTTCGTTTTTCTAAGATATTAAATACTGATAAACTCGAGATTCTAAATTAAATTAAGGGAGAAATGGCTAAAAACAACTTCCCACATTATTTTTCTTAGACCATAGAAGGTAAAGAAAGAGAAAAGGGAATATCGGAACCCATGACGCTAAAAATTTAAAAAAAGAGGAGACGTATTTATCTAATAACAGGGTTAAGGGTTGAGGTATTAAGCCGATCTGTATCGACTTTAGGTTTTCTCAGAACTTTGGATGCCAAACTTCTCATAAGAATATATTTTATCATGGTTTTCCGATTTCCTTATTTAATTAAATGGAAACCTTCCTATATAAATCCTATCTTTTCCTATGAATAAAAGGAAAATCTAATCTAAGGATTGCAGAAAAGGTCTAGCTTATATATGTTTCGGCTATTTCATATATAGGGATTTAATCTATGATGGCGAATATTCGGTTCTTTAATATGCTATAAGGCTCTAAAAAGATGCTCATTTTCAATTTCGAAATATTCTCTCCCTTACAATTATGTCAGTGGGAAATTCCCTCTTTTCAATGATTTTCTCTTATTAATTCCATAAAAGTCAAAATTGATTATCCCCGAGTTCTACTTTTGACGCTAAGGATGAAATTAATTGATGGATCTTCCGATAGAATAATTTGATTTTTTAATGAAGCATCATCTTCAAATAATCAATATGTTATGTAAAAAAAAAATGCAATCAGATGAAATTTTTAGCAATTATTTTTCAAAATATTTATTATATCCTTTTTTTATGTATTTTCTATTTATCTTGACATCCTTATCCTCAGTAAGACGATAAAGCGCCTCAAATATTATTGAAGATCCATATTCGTTCCCAAATTGCTCAATTATTAGTTTTAATAACTTTTTATCTCGAAAGGGTTTAAAATCGCAATTCTTTTCCACACAACACCTCCTAAAAAGCTTAAATCGTTTCTGACAATTCGTACATTTTCTTTTTTCAATTTCCTCGAGAAAGACATCTATGTGCTCTATTAAACGATTCAGTAGATTCTGGTCATAAAATCGACCTATTTTGAACCTATAGTCGATGCATAAGAGATCCCAGCTGGGAATAGGCATATAATTCACATCTCTAATAAAAAAATATTCGAATGAACCTTTATAAATGTCAATTGATTTCTTTTTTGAAGGAGAAAAGTGAAGCGCGTAAGGCGTAGTAACAGCGAAATAATCGCTATGCTCATTTACATTTACATAATACACTCGTCCACCATATAAACTATGGAGAATATTTTCGACGGGACTGATTCGCATATCCCTTCTATTTTCAGGAAATTTACGGCTTCCGACCGCATTACCTTTTCCATTTAATATCCAGAGTACATACACCCCCTTTTTGTTGTAGTCGATAGTCCTATCCATTACTTCCTTTACAGAGATGTAAGAATTTTGGATTTCAACCGCGATTTCCTCTCCCGTATATAACTTGAAATATACATCCGCTCTCCTTGAACCAAAATGTTTTTCGAGACTACTTTCTTTGATATTAGAGCAATTTTTCGTGATATATTTGAAAATGAGTCGCTTAATAGCCTTATGCATAAACGATTCGGAACAGTTCCCAGCGTAGAGGTATAAATACATCTTCATTTTAGAAGATTATAGTCTTCATTTAAATTATTACGGGTGTGTTGATTTTTAGTTTATTAGATAAATTTATATCTTATCTTATTCAAATTGTGGCTTATAAAGATCTAAAAATGCAAACTATATATTTAGTCTTACAAAATACAAATTGTTGCATTAAATTAATCAAATACATATTGAGAAATCAAAATTACGTTTAGAGTGAGTAAAATGGGTGGAAATGGTAATATTATTAATTGGTTTATGGCTTAAGAAATCTTTGAAATACTCATTATCGTCGTTGTGTTTATTATTATTACGCTGATAATCGAAACTATCTTTTTATATATCGCATTAAAAGTAGCGAATGCACGTAAAACGGATTTCGGAGACGTATTTGTGACTGCTTTAGTAATGGCTTTAGTGGGTTGGATACCGATTCTTGGGTGCCTTTTACATTGGATAATAATCTCAAGCCGTCACGATACTGGATTTATCACTGCGATAGGAGTATGGATATTTGCCGGATTACTTCCTATAATCGTGGCAATCATCGTTGTCGCGTTAGTCTTGTTACCCATATTGGCTATAGGGTTGCCCGCCGCAATTTTTTAAATAATATCTATCAAATCTTAATTTTTCTTTCTTTTTTTATCCATAATTAGAAACGATGAATAAGCTTATTCTATCCTTATTCTTCCGCCGATCGAAATAAATTAACCTGTTTGAAAAGATTCGGGAGACCATTTTTCTCACAATACTGGAAAATATCCTCAAAACCAGGACATAATTCCCACTTCAAATGATATTCACATTCACGGCAAATAGTGTACAATCCATAGGAATGATATGCATTAACTAAAGCAAACAAAATACTGAATAATCCGATAAATAATAATAGATTAATGATGAATGAACTAGTTAAGCTCCAAGTCCACCAAAATAAAAATCCTCCTCCTATATTGAACAAGATCTTTTGTCCTATTTTAATAGGCTTATATCTTGTCAATTTTAATGGGCTTAAAATAAAGCTTGTCATAAACCCAACTCCCATCCAAAATAAAATATTAGGATCAATATCGGATAAGTTCAGTAGGAAATAGAGAACCACTACACTTATTATTGCTACTGGATATCCGATAAAACAACCAATACACAACCTATATTTTCCTATTTTAAATATATGATTTTCAAAATTTTGACAGTTAGGATGATGAGATAACAGTAGTGGTTTTAAACTTCTTACATAAGCCCAACTTCTCAAAAAAATATTTGAACTATAATGCTCATTATCGTTTTCTGCAGAACTAAAGTTTTTATTAGGAATGATGCTCACATATCGGTATATATTTAGTAGATCTTTTTTTCCTAATTTTAAAATATTATTTTATAATTTAATATTGCTATTTAAGATTAAAACTACTTTTTTGTAATGATTTTGAGCAGTCCATGGGGCGAGATCTTGGTAATTGACAAGTTTTCATAATCCTTTTCCTGAAAAATATTAATAATTCAATAAATTGCTTATCTGTTTTATATTAAATAGGTGATAAAATTATACTTTTTGAGGTGAGGAAAAGATAACTGATTCACATAATAAGAGTTTTTTTGGTCAAGCCACAGGCTTGATTCTGCAAAGCTCTTCGAAAACAGACCCTTTCATATTTTTTCAATGCATCAAGCGAAAACCAAATGGAAAATGGGAGAAGCCTTCTAAAGGGGAAGGAAAAAACATTAAATGCTCCTTGGAAGAAATAGTGATGATTTCGCAAGTCTTAAATCGGACTGAGGATTCTTGGGCCACATACCATAGTTACAAAGACTCCAAGACCCAGATCTCATTCAATTGGGATCCAAATGATAAAAAGAAAGTATGGGTGCATATTGGAGAATATTCGAAAATGCTTGATATTGCCCAAATAGAGCTTTTACGTTTGTTGCTTACCCATATTCTAAAAGAAAAGATTAAATTTGCGACCTCCTCTAATAGTTCTGGCTCTTCAGGAAATAATTCCTATTCTTCAAAATCGCAAGATGAGCAATGGACTAAAAGGGAAGTCCAATCCCCTCTAATAAACCAATTTCCTCAAAGCAATTCGATCCCGAAGAGAATGGTAGATTTAAGAGTGGAAGAATCGATAGAATCGATAAATTTACCAAAGAACAGAGGGAATACAGCGCAGAACAAGGAAGAACCCATAGACAGTGAAAAGTTGACCAAAGTTATGGGAATTATTAAACGGGAAACGAAAAAAGCATTACTTATCCAGTTCAAGTCGGGAGATGAGGTATGGGTGCCAAAATCTAGTGTTAAATCAAAATATATTTCAAATAACGAGATATCTCAGACATTTCTAATTGATCAATGGGTCCTGGTCAAAAATGAAGTTATTTCTGGATAATCCAAGCGAATTATGGGTCCTTTATATTCGGTAAATATTTCTCTTCACAAGTATTTATGAGCTTATCAACATAATTATACATTTTCGCGGCTAATTCTGGATGAGATAACAATTGTACTTCTATTTTATCATCGTGATCCCACATATTATGCGGGGTTTCTTCATACGACACTTTCTGCCTCACTTCCTCCACCCATTCATCGGGTAAATTATTTTCGAGGTTGACTCCTAGCATTTGGGCTAAAAATAAAGTCCATGCCCTGGGTACTACTGTCATTAGATATCCACCTCCGCCAAATGCGAGCCATTTATCATTACAATAATCCTCGGCATATTGATTTATATGTTCAGCAAGCTTTTTATGTAATTTAATTGAGACTCCCAATTGAGTTAAAGGATCGTTATAATGCGTATCAACTCCGAGTTGTGTTGCTAAAATATCTGGCTGATATTTTTCCAATATTCTTGGGATGCATTCCGTAAAAATTTTTAAATACATCTTATTATTTGTACCAGGAATCAGCGGAAAATTGATTGAATACCCTTCCCCTTCTCCTTTTCCGATTTCATCTGTTCCTCCCGAGCCGGGGAATAAGTATTTACCGCTCTCATGCAGGGAAATAGTTAACACGTTGGGATCGTCATAAAATAGCCACTGTACACCATCTCCATGGTGGCAATCAATATCTAAATATGCAATTCGAATATCTTTTTTTAATGATTTTAGATGTTTGAATGCTACAGCGATGTCATTAAAAATGCAGAACCCTGAAGCTCTCTCTCGTAAGGCATGATGTAAACCTCCCGCGGGATTAAAGGCATAATTAAAATTATCATTTGTCCAGATGATGTCTGCTGCTGTAATACTTGCACCGCACACCAGGGCGGACGCTTCATACATTCCTTTAAAGATAGGATTATCCCCTGGTCCTAAACCATAGATGAAAGGTTTCGTACTACTATCATCTGGATTCTTACTCAGCTTTTTGACTATATTGATATAATCAGAAGAATGAACCCGTGCAATTTCTTCTTCAGTGGCATGCCGGGGAGTAAATATTTCAATACTTTCATGATTAAGAAGCCCAATCTTTTCCATAAGGCTATAGGTTAACTCTAAGCGAAGAGGTCTTAGTGGGTGAGATGCTCCAAAATTATACTTGGAGTATTCCTCAGTATAGATCAATCCCACCTTTTGTTTGTTCATATTCAATATAACATATCCGAGTAATTATTTTTTGCTCTTTGTTGAAAATATTAAATAAGAGAAATTATATTATTAAAATAATACTATTAAATAAATAGGGAAAATACTAAGTTTTTTTATAACTATTTCAGCTATATTATGTCTATCAGATTCAAAAATTTCGTAGAAAGGGTGGGGAAAGAAAGCGAATTCAAACCGATGAAAAGTCAGCTCCAAAACTCACTCATCGAAGAAGCGGAACGCAAATATAAAAACTACCCGCGCTTGCTCGAGATGATGAAAGAACAATGGCCAGAGTATGAAAGACAAGCCAATATCTCCCATTTTCTAAAAGATCATCATGAGGAATTTTTCTATTTCTATTTCAATACCTTATTTCCCTTTCGAAAAAGAGGTTTTAATATTGATTCAATTGAAACCCCTACCCCTGTAGACATAAAATTAGAATTTACCTATGTATTCAAACCTCGCGAAATTGAGGCAATAAAAACTATCATAGAAGATTTAGAATTACATGCAGAAAACGATAAAAATATCGATGAGGTTGCCGAAAGTACTATGAAACGTATTATTATTTTTACGGTAAGTTCTTTTGGTCCGATGGTTCAAGAAATATTTGGGAGACCCTTCGCATTTCAATTCTCAAGTATTGATGGGAAAAAATTAGACTCTGGAGAATATGAAGTAAACGCAATTATCTCTGGTCGAGAACAATAGCCAATATCTCGAAAATATGTTTTAAAAAGCTTTAGTACAACTAAACCGCTCTCATTCTTTTAGTAATTCATAGAGAAGAGCTTTTACGGTGTACAATCTATTTTCTGCTTGGTCATATACAACCGAATGAGAGCCGTCAATCGCATCATCATCTGCAACCACATTTCTACGGATGGGCAAACAATGCATAAATAATGAATCGGATCTAGTGTAATCCAGATATTCTGCTTTTATTCGCCAGCTATCTCTATAAGGTAAACGCAATTTTTTTTCTTTTTTAGCATCTCCGTAATGTTTCTTCGCGCCCCAACTTTTTATGTATACTACATCAGCATCGGAATATGCATCTTCAATATTATTAGAGATCTGAAATGAGCCACCGGAGATTTCAGTATTTTTTTTTGCTATATTTACAATATCATCGTCCAGATCATAGTGTTCAGGATATGCTAGCGTGACGTCCATTCCATATCTAGTGCTCATTAACAAAATTGAATTCGGTACACTATAAGGTAATGGTTTTGGATGATATGCCCAACTGATTACGATCTTTTTTCCCTCAACTTGCTTCTTCTTCTCCTTGATGGTAAATATATCGGTAAGTGCTTGGAGGGGGTGATATTGGTCATCTTCAAAATTGATTATTGGAACATCTGACCATTGAGCAAACTCACGGAGAATCCGGTTTCCTTCTTTATAAATATAATTAACAGCATTGGGAAAAATTCTGATACCAATTGCGTCGTAATATCGTGCCAGTACTACAGATGTGTCCTTAATGGATTCAGATTGATATCCGATCCATGAATCTTTTATGCTATTGAAGGTAGGATGCATACCAAGCTGATATGCCGCTACTTGCGTAGAATTTCGAGTACGTGTTGATGGATTATAAAAGAACATACAAATAGATTTACCATCTAATGCATTCTTGTATTTTAATGGATTTTTTTTCATATCCGCTGCAATTTCTAACAAGATATCTAATTTTGACTTTTCCCAATCTTGGGTAGTGATGAAATCCTTTATTTCCATCGTTTTATTTTCGATTTTATAAACAAATTATTTTTAAAATTTAAAAATAGAAATTAGTATGCGCTAAATAAGAACTTTATTGTAGAAGTAAAAAATTATGATTATTCTTTCTTCAGATAAGAGCCTAAGTCCATAACTTCATCGCCTCTTTTAACTCGGATCTGACTTTTAATTCCCTTTGCCTTCCTCTCCAAATACACAATTACATCACGGGGGATTCTGCGAGGGACTCCTCCTTGTCTCCGAATGATTGCTATCAGATAATCAATATTTTGAACGACTTCTTGCCCTACTAATTCATTAAAGATATATTGATATACATTAGGTTCGTTTTGCTGTAGGTGTTTTAGATGCTGATATGCATCAGAATCTAACACTACTTTAAGCACAAAATCAACTTTATCTTGGATGGATAGAGTCTGTTTTTGGGCATTTTCTTGCCGTTTTTTCTGTTCCATAAGAGCTTGCATTTTTTTCATTCGAATCTTTTCTAACTCGTGTTCATCAGTATCTTGAGAGTCGTTCATGATAAATTCACTTGATCTTTCAATTATTATTAATTAATTCTAATATTGTTCAATTTACTTATAATTAACAATACAATAATAAATTTTTGTAGGTTTTCTTAATCTTGTAATGCTTTCAGACCTTAAGTTTTCTTGGAAATAAGAATTCGGAGAGATAATACATTGTGAACAAGGATAAAGAAAATAAATGGTCCCCTCTGCCAGTCTCGATCTGGCGACATCTCGGTTTCGGCTGACGTATGTTCATCGGCGATTGCCTTCATACGCGATATTTTCTACAGCCGAGCACTTTTGATAAATATCCAAGATGGATATTTTCTACCAACTGAGTTAAGAGGGGTTTAAATTAAAATATATAATTATGGAAATAATATATTTTTTACGATTTTTTAGGTTCTACCTAAGTCTTACTAAAATTTAATCCTAAAAATATATCAAATCGTTTTTATTTTTTAAAATATTAGATAACAAGAATAA
>WJIN01000291.1 GCA_014730295.1 Promethearchaeota archaeon
AATTTAATCAAGAGAGTATATTATTATCTTGAAAAAAGTCCTTTCGATTTTCCTTTACCTTTAATTTCAGCAAAAAATCAAATTAGTAATAACTTTTTAAAAAATTATTTAAATATTTTATCAAAGGCAACAGGTATCGATAATGAATTCAGAAGTTGAAAATGATGATGAGGAAAAATTAATTGGAGTAGTAATAGGAAGTTCAAGTGGAAGGAACGTTTATGGAGCTTTAAAATCTCCATACGAAACCTCAAGAGGATCATTCGTAAGAATTGAACACCAAGAAAAAGATAAATATAATTTCGTTTCTGTGATTGCCAAGGTCTCTGAAATTGAAAGAAAAAGTGATCTATTCACAAATGATTTCCCCTCGGAGTATCTTAATCGAGTGATATCGACCATCCCTCAAAATTATCATGAAAAAACAATAGTCAATTTAGAAGTGATAGGGTATGCAGACGAAAAATCCCATCAAATTAAAATACCAAGAAGACCTATTAAGCCAGGTGCCAAAATATATTTGATTGAGCAATCAGATTTAAAATACTTCTTTAAGCAAAATTTGAAAAACTCAATAACAATTGGTAGATTAGTTGGTTATGAGAAATCTAAAAATTCAATACCAGTTAATTTATCTATATCTGAACTGATTACTCAGCATTTGGTTGTATTAGCAATGACAGGTGCTGGAAAGTCTTATACTCTTGGTCGTATTTGTGAACATATTACGGGATTGTTTAATGGTAGTGTTTTGATTTTAGATCCTCATGGAGAATATGGAAATATGTTTATGGATGGAGAATTGAGATTTGATGAGTCTTCACTTGAAGATGATATATATTCTTCAGAGAGAAAAGATATTAAAACAAACTTTAAAAGTTTAATTGAAAAAGGAGCTGGATTTAAAGTTGTTGCTCCTAATAATGATTTTTCACGACTAAAGTATGGTACAGATAATTTTATTCCCTTGATAATAAATTTTGATGAATTAAACTTAACAGATATAATTGAATTGTTACCGGGTATGTCTGAACCTCAAAGAAGAACATTAAGAGTTGCTTGGAAACAGTGGAGGAAAGATACACCTCCCCGAAATCCTCTAGATTTAATTGACTTACTAACTACCGATTTCGATAAAGTTCAACAAAGAGTTAAGCGTGAAATTGGAGAGGGAGGGAGAGCTATTAGTAGAACTTCTGCAAGAATTATCGGTTTAAGATTAAAAAATTTTATTGATGAAGTTCCTATTTTTTACGTACCTGATGTTACTCCGTCACCGATTTCCATCGAAAATTTAGTTGGGCGAAAGGACCCAAGATCTGTTGAGGATCAGCTTGGAAGAATAACAGTGCTTGATTTCCAAAGTATTCCCAAAGAAATTTTACAGATCTCGACAACAATAGTATTGAAAAAGATACTTCTATCTGCCAAAGAAAAGAGAACAAGGAGCTGTTTCATCGTTATTGAAGAGGGTCATAATTTTGCCCCTTCCAAAAAGAATATAGCTTCAAAGCGGATAATTTCACAAATCGCAAGTGAAGGAAGGAAATTTGGAGTTGGTTTAGGTATTGTCTCTCAGAGACCCAATAAACTTGATCCTGATGTAGTTTCTCAATGCAACTCATTTATAACATTAAGAATAAAAAACCCAGATGATCAAAATTTCGTAAGAAAGGTTGGGGAATATTTAAGCCAAAGGGATCTACAAGAATTACCGGGTTTAAGCGTTGGAGAAGCATTAATCTTTGGAAGAGCAATCACAACACCAATGCTGACTAAAATAGGACCCAGACATTTAGAACATGGTGGCGAAACTCCAGACGTGATTTCAATATGGAGAAAACAACCTCTAGAAGAAGAATAAAAAATTCTATTTTTATTATTTAATTAAGAAAAGAAGTGTATTAATTGGCAAATTGGAATAAAAATCAGATTTTTGAGATAATTAATGCTTTTAAGCAAAAATTAAGAAAGTTCCTACATGATGATTTACTTATTTTTGGATACCATACTACTTTAATATCACATTTGATAAAAATCTCTTGTGAAAATGGTTATATGTGTTATCCAGAAGCTCTTAAAACAGACTATCATGAATATAGACAAAATTCCTTAGTCTCTAAAAAAGAGACAGGATATTCTGATTTAGCAATTATTAAAAATTCAATTACAATATTTCTAGAAGTTGAAACATGGCATGAAATCTATAATTCATCTCATATTAAGGAACAAATCAAGAAATATGAGTTTTATTTACGACAACACCCAAAAGATTTACCAAGCGGTATAATCTTTTTTTATCTTTACAGAAATCAAAAACAGAAGTTGAAAAATTATTGGAATTCAATGGAAGAAATATTATATCAAAGTAGAGAAAAAGATCATCTAAAGGAGTCAAATTTCTTCATCAGTGAATTCAAAATATTCTATGGAGAAAAGAAAATATCTAAGCCAAAAGTAAAATTCAAATTATAACAATTTATTGTTATTTCTCTTTATGTTAGAATTAAATATTTTCTATAGTAATTTTAAATCTCTCAAAATCCAGATTACAGTTTATATGAATTATAATTATTATCCTAGCA
>WJIN01000292.1 GCA_014730295.1 Promethearchaeota archaeon
CTTCATACTCTATTATAAATTTTTCACGTTTTTTTTAGGATTATTTTCAAACCATTAGCGTATTCTTATTTCTTTATTTTATCGAGAGAAGAATTACTCTCCACTGATAAATGCATATTTAACCAGAAATTTTAAATAGGTATGTCACAAATATAACAATATTCACACACAGAAGGATTAATTTTCATAACTTTTTAAGTCTTATTTAGGCAAAAAGTGAAAATGGGGATGATTATGAGTACATATATTGATTATAAATCTCTTGCAAAACGAGTACGGGCAGGATTTTATAGAACACGTTTAGATGGTACTATTCTCGATTATAATAGTGCGTTACGACAGATCTTTGGCTTTCAACCTTCCAAAGATTTGAGAGGTACCAAATCTCAAAAATTATGGCAAAGTGCTGAGGATAGAAAAAACTATATTCAGCAATTAAAAGAACATAAAAAAGTGAGCAATTTTGTTGCCCATTTAAAGAAAGTTAATGGAGAAAAAATCACTCTTTTGCTGAATTCTTATCTTACAACAAACCATAAAGATGAGGATCTTAGTTATTCAGAAGGACTTGCCATAGAAATTTCTGATTTATTTAACAAGTGGACTAAAATTAAAAAAATTAGAGCTAAACTGAAGGATTCGGAACAGAAATTTAAGGTTATTACCGAAGAATCATCCATCGGCACTTTTATAATACAAGATAAAAAGGTAGTATATATCAATGAGCAGTTTAAAAATTTGTTTGGGTATTCCCAAGAAGAGTTTAATAATTTGAAAAATAAGGATTTTTTTCGCTTAGTCTTCCCAGAGGATCGGAATTTGTTAGCTGACCAAATGTCTAAACATCTCACAAAATCTAATGATGCTTTATCAAACTTTCAGATCAGAGCAATTCATAAATCTGAAAAAGTAATGTGGCTCAACATTTTCGTTAAGAAGATTGAATATGAAGGAAAGCCAAGTATGTTGATCTCGGTGTTTGATATAACTGAAAGAAAGCAGTTGGAGAAAGAATTAAAGGAGTCAGCAGAAAAATTTAGAAGAATTTTTGAATCGATCCCAGACGCGTTTCTTTTAGTTGCTCCTGATACTACCATCATTGATTATAGTGGAGAGGATGACCAATTTTATGTTTCTCCTAAAAATTTTATTCGAAAGAAGATCACTGATTTTTTACCAGAAGATACTGCACAGCTTAGTGTCACATCCGTCGCGCAAACCCTTAAAACTAAAAAACCGATAACAGTAGAATATTCATTAAAAATTAAGGATAAAATAAAATTTTTTGAAGCACGTCATCTCTATTTTTCGGAGAAGAGGGTTGGTATATTTATACGAGATATAACCGAAAAGGAGAGAAATAAACAACTTTTACAAAATGCAAAGGATAAATTTAAATCATTATATGAAGAGGCTCCGCTTGGATATCAATCACTCGATAGTAAGGGATATATTTTAGATGTGAACCAATCTTGGTTAGAATTTTTCGGATTTGAGAAAGAAGAGGTTATAGGCAGTTGGTTTGGTGATTATATAATAGAAAAAGGTAAGTCTGATTTTATAAGATGTTTTGCAAAATTCAAAGAAGATGGTGAGGTGCATGATATCGAATTTAGAGTCAAGAAGAAAAATGGAGAAATTGCCACCGTGAATTTTGAAGGGAAAATCTCTTATCGAAAGGATGGTACTATAAAACGCACTCACTGTATTATGTATGATATAACTCGGCAAAGACGACTTGAAAAGAAACTCAGAGAGTCTGAAGAAAAATATCGCACTTTGTTTAAAGAAGCTATGAATCCAATTTTTATAGTGGATGAAGATGGAAATTATGTTGATGCAAATAATGCAGCTGCGAAATTTCTGGAATGTAAAATCGATGATATCATAGGTAAAAATGTTTTTGATTATTCTCCGCCAAGATATGAGCTCAAACAAAGAGAAGAACATAGTCCCTTCTATTCAAGAAGGACTCTAAAGACGGAATATTATATAGATGATAAGATTAAAACCCTAATTTTGAATGTAGTTCCCTTCCAATTTAAAGGTAAACAATACCTTTATGGAATTGGGCAAGATATAACAAGCAGATTGAAGACTGAGAAAAAACTTAGGAAATCTCAAGAGGAGTATAAGCAAGATTTTCAGAAAGGGAAGTTAACTTTAGACGATGCCAGGGGGTTATTCTATGCCGTAATGACTACCCAAAAACCGAGGGGAGACAAGAGCTCTTGGGCGAGCCGCCCTTCTCAGTTTTATAAAAAACGATGGTTTATCGAAACGGGCTTTTCCGACTTAAGTCGGATGGGGCATCGATGGAAGTCTAAATATGATAATACACGATATTTGGACATGTTAGTTCGCATGCTGCTTTATAATTCATGGAAGATCAACAAGGCGTATCTCACAAAATGCAGTAAAAAAGCGGGTAAAAGACAAAACTGAACCCTACAATCCAACCAAGACGATTTAGAAGAGTTATTTCTTGAAGCGTAAATAAAATTAATGCTCGGAAGGCGAAAACATGAAAATTATGTCGAAGGTGAAAAGAATAACAATTAATAGAAAAAAATTACTTCCTTAGATACTGAAGATATCAAATTGATAAATGATGGGTAGATTTAGAATCCAATTCTTAAGTTTAATTTGTTGTTTAGAAACTATTTTATATTGAAAA